>NZ_JBEOZN010000014.1:0-119814 GCF_040298085.1 Streptosporangium sp. NPDC001681
CGGCCCGCCGCCTTCCAGCGGCGGGCCGACACGCGCGACGGCGACCTCATGAAACCCCTTCTCGGAGAGGCGACTCGCCACTGCCCGCTGTTCGCCCGCAGCCGGACGGCGTGACGCGTCAGGTGAGGTCTCTGGCGGTGAGGGCGGCTTCCAGAAGGCGGGCTTGGGCGGGGATCGTGAAGTCCAGGCCGGTCAGAGCGGTGATCCTGCGTAGCCGGTAGTCGAGGGTGTTGCGGTGGATGTGCAGGTCCTGAGCGGTGCGGCTTCGGTTGTGGCCGCGATTGACGAAGGCGCGCAGGGTCTCGACCAGGTGGGGGTGATCGTCCAGCGTGTCGAGCTTGGCGGCGAGCCGGGCGAGGCCGCTGCCGGGCCGGGCCAGCTGGTATTCGAGCAGGACGTCGTCGAATCGGTAGAGGCCGGTCGGTCGGCCGAGGCGCTGGACGATCTCCATCACCCCGCGCACCTCTTCGGCGGCCCCGGGAATGAGGTCCGGCTCCGCGGCCCGGGCCGTGGCCGCCACGACGGGCTGGCCGGTGGCCTCGGCGATCCTGGCGACCAGGGCCGGCAGGTCGAGCGTCGCCGGCAACAGCGCGAAGCCCCCGGTGTGGTCCAGCATGGTGAGCACGGGCGTTCCCGTGTGGGCGTCAAGGGCCGACTGCGTGAGCCTGACGGTGCGGCGGTCGGCCGGCGGGTCCTCGGCGAACCGGATCTCCATGACCTCGTAGGCGGGTGCGACCGTGACCCGCGCCGCCTCCGCCAGGGCCTCGTGCGGCTGCCCGGTCAGCAATGCCGTGATCAGCGCCCGCCGCACCTTCCCGTCGTCGCTGCGCATGTCGTCCTGTGCCTGTACGTGAGCGATGGCGACCGCGGGCATGGCCGAGCCCAAGCAGCCGAGCAGGCTCAGGCCCGCCTCGGCCAGCTCCGCACGGTCGGCGGTCTCCGCCAGGGCCCGCCACCAGACTTCGGCGCCGACGAGGTACGCGGTGAGCGCCGCCTCCAGCGGGACGCCCTCCTCGGCACGCCGCGCGGACCATTCGATGAGCTCGGTCAGATCGCCGGGGCCGAGGGCGCGGCCCTCCCGCAGCGCCCGTAGTAACAGCCTGAGGACAGCCGCGACCGACCGGCTGACCTCTTCGTCGAGGAGGTCCTTGGGCAACTGCCGGTAGAAGGGCACCTCGGATTCACACCGTGCGACCACCGCCGCGGTGAGCTCCCTGACACGTGGAGCCATGCGGGCGTGAAGGGCGGGCATCCACGGATCGTCACATTGCACAAACCGTGACGTCAATCATTGCCGCGAGTGCGGAGAGACGGCGGGCGTTCCCCCATTCAGGATGTGCAATCAAACGAGAAGTGAATCCGGCGTAACACGGGATTCACCTCTCGGCGTCCCCCTGTCAGGAGAAACCCCATGCTCCGAAGGCTGTTCGTCCCCCTGATCGCACTCGTCCTCGCCCTCACCGCCACCCCGCACGCGGCCGGCGCCGACACCGGCTTCCCCTCCGTCGAGGGGAAGTGGAGCGCCGCGGGCCCCTACGCCACGGCCGTGGACGTGGGGCTGGTGACCACTCTGTACTACCCGCGAGACATCGCGCAGAGCCCTCGACGTCATCCAGTGATCATTTGGGGCAACGGTACGTTCGCCTTCCCCGTGGTCTACCGTGACCTGCTGCTCCACTGGGCCAGCCACGGCTTCATCGTGGCGGCGGCGAACACACCGCAGTCCAACCTGGGCATCTCGATGCGGGCGGGCATCGACCTGCTGGCTCAACGGAACGCCGACCCCGGCAGCATCTTCTACGGCCACGTCGACCTGGACCGCATCGGCGCGTCCGGCCATTCACAGGGCGGTGCGGCCGCCATCGTCGTCGGCGCGGATCCCCGGGTGGACACCATCATCCCGATCCAGCCCGGACCGCTGGCCGACGTCGACACGGTGCACGGCCCGATGTTCATCCTGGCCGGGCAGTACGACATCGTCGTGTGGCCGGCTCTCGTCAAGGCCTTCTACAACGACGCCGACCACATCCCGGCGATCTACGGCGAGGTCAGGGGGGCCGACCATTTCACCGTGGTGGGCGCCCCCGGTCCCTTCGCCGGCCCGACGACGGCGTGGTTCCGCTTCCAGCTCATGGGCGACGAGGAGGCGCGCGGCGAGTTCTTCGGCGCCGGATGTCACATCTGCGCCGACACCCGGACCTGGTCCGACGTCCGCCGCAACCAGCCGGCGCTGCGGGTACCGGGCCCGGCGCTCTGACCCGGCCCCCGCGGCCTCGCCCTGTTCAGCGCCAGCGGCGTAGTTCGTCGTCACGCGGCGCGCGGACGAGGTCAGGGCCCGGATGATCGAACAACATCACCGGACGGGTCCTGTCCCAGACGGGCCAGCCTGGATCGCCGGAGACGGCGAAGGCGATCCAGGCTCGGTGCATGGCGTCGGCCAGTTCCTGGGGGGCTTCGGGTCCCGCCAGGGCCAGCTGTGCCGAGGTGCGCAGCGTGTCGAAGACGAACCCGATCTCCAGCGCGTGGCAGGCGCCGAGCCCGTCCACCGGCGAGCGCCAGCCGAACTCGTACATGTAGGTGTTGCCGCCTCCTGCGCGTGCGTCGGCCAGCCGGTTCAGCGGCACGCGGAGCAACAGGTCGGTGGCGAGAGCGCCGAGGATCTCACCGGGCCGGGCGCCTGGCCGGTTCGCCCGGTAGAGCCTGGCCAGCGATCCTTTGATCTTGAACTTGGCCATCGCGAGCCGCAGGGTGAGACCGCCGATGCGGTCGACCACCCCCGTGGGGACGAACCACAGCCGGTACTCCTCGGTGTTGGCGCCCAGCAGCAGGTCGACGTCGCGTGCGACGCCCGCCTTCAGCGCGTCCATCGGGTGCGCGGGGACGACGTCGCCGTCCAGGACGATCTCGAACCCCGCGCCGCCGCTGATCGGGTTCCCCTTGGCCGTCGCCTCGGCCTGCGCGGTGAGCAGCCGTTCGCGGTCCACGGCCGCGAAGGCGGCGGCGGTCGGAGCGATGCCGAGACCTCTGGCGATGACCCGGGTGATCCTGGCCCCGGCCTCGGACGGCACGGCATGTGGCGGGCCGCTCTGCAGTACGGCACGGCGGAACAGGCCGGCCGAACGGGGGCTGGTCAGCAACGCCCCGATGCTGATCGCTCCCGCGGACTCGCCGAACACGGTGACGTTGCCCGGGTCGCCGCCGAAGGCCGCGATGTTGTCTCGCACCCAGCGAAGTGCGGCGAGTTGATCCAGCAGGCCGCGGTTGGCGGGGGCGTCGGGGAAGACCGCGAAGCCCTCGACACCGAGCCGGTAGTTGATGGAAACCAGCACGATCCCGTCGCGGGCGAAGGCACGGCCGTCGTAGACCGGCACGCTGGAGGAGCCGTTGCGCAGTGACCCACCGTGGATCCACACCATGACGGGCAGGCCGTCGGCTCCTTCGGGGGTCCAGACGTTGAGGTTGAGGCAGCCGTCGCCGGGGATGTCCGGATCGGGGATCAAACGGTCGAGGGGGCGGCGATAAGGCCGCTTCGGCGCGGTGGGGCCGAACTCCAGCGCGTCCCGGACGCCCTCCCACGGTTCGGGCTCGACCGGAGCCCCGAAGCGGTGGGGACCGAAGGGCGGAGCGGCGTACGGAATGCCGAGAAAAACCGCCACACCGTCATCGAGCCTGCCTCGTACCTTCCCCCGCTCGGTGGCCACTATCGCTTCCATCGGTTTCCTCCCGGTCGGTTCCACCGATCCTCATCTTCCCTAACGATCGATCGGTCGTGCCATATGCTCCCCGGCTTCGCCCCAGGGCACAATGGGGCGAGGAAGAACGATCGATCGGCAGGAAACATGACCATACCCACAGAGCAGCGGCGGATCGCGGCCGACGAGGTTCGGCTGCCACCCGACGTGTTGCCGGAGGGCACCAAAGGCCGGATCCTGCGGGAGGCGCTACGCCTGTTCGCCGAGCGGGGCTTTCACGGCGCCTCGATCAGGGACCTGGCCGAGGCGTGTGGCATCCGCTCGGCCACTCTTTACGCGCATTACCCGGCGAAGGAGCACGTCCTGGCCGAGCTGATCCGCATCGGCCACGAAGACCACCACGGGAGGCTGCTGCGGGCAGGCGGCACCGACCCGGTCTCACGGCTGCGAGCCGTGGTACGAGAGCATGTGCTGGCTCACGCCGAATATCCGCTGCTCGCCACGGTGGCCAACAACGAACTGCACGCCCTCTCGCCCGAGATGGCCGCCCCCGTGCTGTCGATCCGCGCCGGTGGCAGGCGGTTGCTCATCGACATTCTCAACGAGGGCCTGGCTCAGGGCCTCTTCGACATGCCCGACACCTTCCTCGCGATGACCGCCATCAGCGGCATGGGCATGCGGGTGGCCGGCTGGTACGGCACGGGCGTGCCCTACACACCGGAAGAGGTCGCCGACGCCTACGCCGACCTCGCCCTGCGCATCGCCGGCGCGACCATCCCGCGCTGACCCGCGGACAAGCCCCGCCGGCCCGGGCGCCGATCGGGGAAGCGGCGCCCGGACTGTCCGGTCCTACGCCGGGATGAGCAGGGTGGTCAGCAGGTCGTCCAGGCTGACCAGTCCGGCCAGGGAGCCGTTCGCGGTCCGGACGAGCGCCAGCTGGCTGTGCGCGGCACGTAGTTCGGCGACCGCCTGGGAGATCGAGGTCTCCGCTGAGAGCTCGGGCAGCCGGTAGGCGATGTCTCGAGCGCGGATCCGGGTGCCGCGCCTGCGGGCCAGGTAGGCGTCCCGGACGTGGACCACCCCTGCTGGGCGATCACCGTCCCACACCACCAGGCGGGTACGGCGCGTCCGAGCCGAGGTGCTGACGATCTCCTGAGCCGAGGCGTCGGCCGGCACTCCGGCGATGTCGCTCACCGGGACGGTGAGCGAGGCGATCGACGCGTTCGGGGCGTGCAGTGCCTGGGTGAGCACCGCGTGGTCGTCGGTCTCGATGAGCCCCAGGCGGCGCGACTCCTCCACCAGGTGCTGCAGTTGCTCGGGTGTGCGAGGGTTGGACGTCTCGTCACGGGGCTGCACCCGGAACATGCGCAACAGCAGGTTGCTGACGCCGTTGAGCGTGGTCAGGATCGGCCGGACGGCCACGGTGAAGCCGCGAAAGGGCAGCGCCAGGGCCGTCGCCGAACGCTCGGGGTGGGCGATGGCCCATGACTTGGGGGCCATCTCGCCGATCACCATGTGCAGGAACGTCACGATGGCCAGCGCGATCACGAAGGCGACCGCGTGCGCGGCGGCCTCGGGCAGGCCAAGGGTGTCGAAGAGCGGTGTCAGGCTGCCGGCGATCAGCGGCTCGGACACCACGCCCAGACCGAGAGAGCACAGGGTGATGCCGAGCTGGGCGCCGGCGAGCATCAGCGACAGCTCCCGGATGCCCTTCACCGCCGCTGCGGCGGCGCGGCTACCGTGCGCGGCCGCCTTCTCCAGGCGGTGCCGTTTGGCCGCGACGAGGGCGAACTCGGAGGCGACGAAGAAGCCGTTGCCGATCAGAAGGAGTACGGTCAGCAGAATGCCGGTGGGCAGGTTCACTTCTCCTCCACGCCTTCCTGGCTCGCCTCGGTGTTCCGGAAGGGGCGCAGGCGGACCCGCTCGGGTACGTGCCGGTCGAGGGTCAGCACCTCGATCTCCGCATGCGTGGGCGCCTGCTCGGCCATGGAGGGGACCAGGTCGACGGTGACCACGTCACCGACCGCGGCGAAGCGGGCCAGGCGCCGCAGGATGAGCCCGCTGACGGTGTCGTAGTCGTCCTCGTCGGGCAGTTCCAGCCCGGTGGCCAGGGAGACCTCGTCGATGCGCAGGCTCGCGTCGATTTCCCAGCCGTCGCCGGTGGCGACCACGGTGGGGATGTCGAGGTCGTTCTCATCGGCGATCTCCCCGACGAGTTCCTCGGCGACGTCCTCCCAGGTGACCAGCCCGGCCAGGCCGCCGTGCTCGTCGAGGACGCAGGCGACCTCCTCGTCGCGTGCGTGCATCTGGGCGACCAGGTCGGGCAGTGAGACGGAGAAGGGCACCATCAGGACCTCGCGGGCGATGTCGGCCACCGGCGTGTCCGCGGCTTTGTCGGCCGGGATCGCCACCAGCTCGCGCAGGCCCACGATGCCGATCACGTCGTCCAGGCGGTCGCCGAGCACCGGGTAGTGGGTGTGCCCGTGGCGGGAGATCAACTCGTCCAGCTCGGGGATCAGAGCCGAACCGGCGACGCTGACGACGTCGGCGTGCGGGACCATGACCTCCCCGGCGGTGTGCTCGGAGAAGGCCAGTGCCCGCTCCAACAGGTCCGCCTGGTCGCCGGGCAGGTGCCCGTAGGCCTCGGACTCACCGATGATGTGCCCGAGTTCCTCCAGCGTCGCGCCGTGGTGCAGCTCCTCGACCGGCTCGATGCCGACCGCGCGCAGCAGCCTGTTGGCCGCTGAGTCGAACAGCCGGATGATCGGCCCGGCGATCGTCAGGTAGGCCAGGGTGGAGGAGGCCAGCGCGCGGGCCAGCGGTTCTGGCCTGGCCAGCGCGAGGTTTTTGGGGGCGAGCTCGCCCAGCACCATCTGGATCACGGTGGCGACGATGAAGCCGAGCAGCAGGGCGATGCCGCCGGTCGCGCCCTCGGGGACGCCGAGTGCGCCCAGGCCTGGGGCGATCAGCTCGGCCAGCGCGGGTTTGGCGATGAAGCCGACGACCAGGGCGGTGACGGTGATGCCGAGCTGGGCGCCCGACAACATGAACGACAGCCGTTCCATGACCTTGATCGCGCGGGCGGCCTTCTTGTCGCCTTCGGCGGCCTGCTGGGACAGAGCCAGGCGATCGGCGGTGACATAGGCGAACTCCTGGGCGACGAAGTAGCCGGTGGCCAGGGTCAACAGCAGAACGGCCAGCAGGCCGAGGGCGATGCTCACCTCGGTTGCCTGCCTCGTGATCGACGGTCTCTGATGTGGTCTCTGCTATGGCCGGAGTCCGACGACACGGACACCACCACCTTGCCCTTTCATCCGGCCCTCGTGGCCGGCTCGTGTCCTCCCGGGTCGTCGACGCGGGAGGACCTCCGTGTCCGCAACGCTAGCCGATCTTCTGGAGCCGGCCCGCTTCGGGGTTCTTCAGCGTGGTCAACGCTCCGCAAATCGGCCGGGTTCCTCCTATGGCGTATGTCATATGTTCAGATCTTTTCAGGGGTGACCTGTGCGGGCTTACGATGATCGGCATTTGACCCCTTCCCCCCTCCGGGAGCTGACCTCTTGCCAGGGCGAGAACGTATTCGTTCCTTCCTTGAAACCCGGCTCTTCCAGCGGGTTGTCATCGCCGTCATCGTGATCAACGCGATCACGATCGGCTGTGAGACCTCCTCCTATCTGACGGACCGGATCGGCGGCTTCCTGCACGCCGTCGACCGGATCGCCCTGACGATCTTCACCGTCGAACTCGCCGCCCGCCTCTACGCCTACCGGGGCGCGTTCTTCAAGGACCCGTGGAACTGGTTCGACGCGATCATCGTGACCATCGCGCTGATCCCGGCGTCCGGCCCGACCTCCGTGCTGCGGGCCCTGCGAATCATGCGGGCGCTGCGCCTGGTCTCGGTGGTCCCCAGCATGAGCAAGGTCGTCGGTGCGCTGTTCGCGGCCATGCCCGGGATGGCCGCGATCGTCGGGCTGCTCCTCCTGGTCATGTACGTCTCGGCGGTCCTCGCGACCCAGCTGTTCGGCGGAATCGCCCCCGAGCACTTCGACGAGCTGCCGACGTCGCTGTTCACCCTGTTCCAGGTCATGACCGGCGAGGCCTGGCCGGACATCGCCCAGACGGTCATGGCGGAGAAGCCCTGGGCGTGGGTCTTCTTCGTCGGCTACATCCTGATGTCCTCCTATGTGGTGCTCAACCTGTTCATCGCCGTCGTGGTCAACGCCATGGACGACCAGAACACCTCCGCCGAGGAACAGCGGACCGAGGACCAGCTCACCGCCATCCTGAACGAGCTCGCCCGCCTGCACGCCAGGATCGACGCGATACAGGGTGTTCCCCGAGCTGCTCAGCCCGTCAAGGCGCCGCGCAAGAACGCCGCCCGTCGCTCCCGGTAACCGGCCCGTGGCAGGCCGGCCTGCCCATGAACTCCGCCTGCGTCGCGGCGGATCGACGAGGGTGGGCCGGCCTGCGTCGCCGACCCCGGTGAGGGTACCGGTCGGCACCGACGCCTCCGGCCGCCGCATACCGCGACCGGGCGCCGGAGATCAACGGCCGGCCGCCCCGGCGCGGATACGGCTGTCGCCGCTGGAGGTGATCACGGCACAATGAAGTCACGGCAGGCACCCCCAGAGAAAAGTGACCGTGATGGATTTCCGTGACGATGTGGATCTCGACGCCTCCCAGGTGGAAGACCGGGGCGGTGGCGGTCTGTCCGGTGGCGGAATCGCGGTCGGCGGGGGCCTGATCGGCATCATCGCGCTGGCCGCGGCCGTGTTCTTCGGGGTCAACCCGGCCGAGCTGCTGAACGGCGGCGGCTCACGACCCGCTGACCCGGGCCCGGCCTCGAACCTGGGAGCCCAGTGCAAGAAGGGGAGCGACGCCGACCAGTCGGACAAGTGCCGGGTGGTGGGTGTGGTCAACAGTGTCCAGCGGTACTGGCAGGACGCCTTCACCGAGCGCGGCAAGGAGCCCTACCGCACCGCGAGAACCATCCTGTTCAGCGGGGCCGTGAGCACAGGGTGTGGCCGCGCCGGCTCGGCCGTCGGCCCCTTCTACTGCCCGGCCGACCGCCGGATCTACATCGATCTCGGCTTCTTCGAGGAGCTGCAGAGCCGCTTCGGCGCCAAGGGCGGTCCGTTCGCCCAGGCGTACGTGATCGCTCACGAGTACGGACATCATGTGCAGAACCTGATCGGGACCACCAGGCGGGTAGGCAACGACAGGAAAGGGGCCGACAGCGCCTCGGTCCGGCTGGAGTTGCAGGCCGACTGCTATGCCGGGGTGTGGGCGAAGAACGCCATCGACACCGGGTTCTACGAACGGCCGTTCACCGACGCCGACATCCAGGAAGCCCTGGACGCGGCCGCGGCGGTCGGCGACGACCGGATCCAGGAGCGCGCCCAGGGCAGGGTGGATCCGGAAGGATGGACGCACGGCAGTTCGCGACAGCGAGTCAAGTGGTTCACCACCGGATACCGAACCGGTGCCCCCGCGCGCTGCGACACCTTCTCCGGCAGCCTCTGATACCGGCGACCGCGGTTCCACGGCCCGGTCGCGCGCTCGACGGCGATGCGGGTGAGCCAGCCGAGGCCCGCGGTGAAGAGGGGCGGCCACACGATCGGCCCGAACGTGTAACCGACCAGTACCGCGAGTGGAATCCACACCCGGTGCACGGCGTGATAGAGCACTCCGGGAGGGCCGACGCCGGCCAGTCGGGCCAGGTCGGGCAGCACGAAGAACAGGAGCATGGCACCCGTGGTCGGCACCCCGTACTTGACACTCTCGAAAATCGCGAAAGCGGCCAGGAACAACGCGAACGCCCACCAGGCTGCTTTCCGTGCCCACCCCATGACGTCGTGCCGAGAGTCACCCCGCCGCGCGGTCACGGAAGGAGGCTTCGCCCTGGATTCCCCGTCATGGGGATACTCGGCAGTCACCCGAAAAGCGTAGTGGAGGAGACTGGTCGAACACCCGGACTCCGAGCCCACACCGTCGCCCCGGGAACTCCTGCGATCAAGAGAATGCGCACTGATCTGGTGACGATCGTCGTCGAGGACTATGACCGGGCCATCGCCTTCTTCGTCGGCATCCTGGGCTTCGACTTGGCCGAGGATGTTCCCTCAGAACCGCCAGCGCGTCGCCGTCATGCCGTCCACGCCGTAGCCGAAGGCACGCATGGGCATGACCTGGTAGAAGCCGTACTCGGGCGAGCCGGGCAGATCGTCCTCGTGGACCGAGCCGTCGCGTACCGCGAGATCCCACTCGTACTTCGCTCTGAACGCGGCGGCCACCCGCAGGAGCCTGGCCTCGTCCCGCACCAGGGTGGCGACGCCTTCGATCGAGAGGTCGAGGGTGTCGCCGGCGACGGTGACGACGCAGTGGGGGTTGCGGGCGAGGTTCCTGGCCTTACGGGACGTCGGGCGGGTCGTGAACCAGGGTGTGTCGTCGACGCAGACCAGCAGTACGGGCATGGCGTGCGCGCGGCCGTCGGGCCGTACCGTGGAGAGCCATGCCTTCGGCGCGGTCTCCAGGCACGCCCGCGCCTGGGCCCAGGGTTTCACCGTCGCCTCGTCCGTGCTGAACGGTGTCGCGTCGGCCTCGCTGAACAGGAGTTCGGCGGTGGGTGTCGTTTCGGCTGCCATCATGTGTTCTCATCCTCAAGATCTTGACGCTTCACCGGGCGGCGGTGCTCAAACGTGGTACTCGTCGTGCAGGCGCCACCACTCGTAGGGCCGGGTCTGTGGCCTGCCTTCGGGGGAGTCCTCCCAGATCTCCTGCCGGCCAATCCTGGGCCGAGACGACCTGGGGATGGCTCATGATGCTCTCCCTACTATTGGTTCCCTAAAGGAACTTACTTGGAAGACGGTAGCAGGCGATCGTTCCTTAAGGGAACCCTCTAGCTTAGACTGACCTCATGCAGCGAACCCGATTCGGTGACATGACCTGCTCGATCGCCCGCACGCTGGACATCGTCGGCGAGCCGTGGTCACCGTTGATCCTGCGGAACGTCTACGTCGGCATCACCCGCTTCGATCAGATCCAGCAGAGCCTGGACATCTCGCGCAAGGTGCTCACCGAGCGACTCAAGTGGCTGGTCGAGAACGACGTGCTGGAGCGGCGAGAGTATTCGAGCCGTCCGCCGCGCCATGAGTACGCGCTCACCGCCAAGGGCTTGGAGCTCTGCGACCTGCTGCTGGTGATGGTGCGCTGGGGAGACCGGTGGACGGCGGGCGAGGCCGGTCCGCCGGTCCTCTACCGGCATCATGCCTGCGGTGAGATCAGCCACGTCGAACTGCACTGCTCGGTGTGCGACCGGCCCATGCGCGCCGCTGACATCGATGTGCTGCCCGGTCCTGGTGCGGCCTCGGTGTGAACCGCCGTGAACTGGCCCGGCTCAGGTCTTCGCCTCACCCGGATGGCCGCCTTCATCGGTGGTGTGGAGGACGGTGAACTCGGTTGGGAGGACTCGCGGGACAAACGGACGCGGGCCTCCTCGGTCACTGAAGGACCTCAAGTCGGGTGGGACAAGGGGATGTCGGAGATCTGAGGTCCTTGCTCACCGGAGCCTTTTGGGGCCGCCCCCTTCAAATGCTCACCGAACGTCAGCGTCTCGTATCAGAATGACATGACGCCAGGTGGTGGCCGACCTCTGCGAGGGTGGTATGGACAACGTAATGCGGCTGGTCGATGCTGCGACACTCGATCCGCGGATCACCCCCGAGCAGTTGAGCACCCGCTATGGCCAGGACGACCACGCCTTCAGTCTGCTGGCCGTCGCGGAGGCGATCCTCAACCGTGTTCCCGCCGGTGTCACCCAGTGGCTGTCGGCCCCCGGCGTGCGCACGATGTGGGAGGAGGTCCTCACCGTCCAGGAGGGCAACCACCAGCTTTCGTGGTGGAGCAAGATGATCACTTTCGGGATCGAGCACCCCGACACCCTGCGCGCGGACCGGCGACTGGCCAGGATCCGCCAGCGTCGCCGAGAGGCACAGTTCATCGTGACCACATCGGTGGACCGGCCGGTGGACGGCCGTGTGCGGGACACCGCACTGCAGCGGCTCAAAGACGCCCATCCCCAGGAGACCGATTCGATGCTCGACGAGTTGCGCCGCCTGGGTGGCATCGTCGGCGACGAATGCCTCAGCCCCGGGGCCGAACGGCTTCTGCGTCTGAGCGATGAGCGGTTTCGCGACCTGGCCGCCCAGGATGTCCAAGGACGCGCGGACGCCGACGAGCTGAGGCATCCCGCTGTGCTGGCCCGCTGGTATGACGCCCTGGTCGAACTGGGCTCTCAAACCTTCGAGCAGATCGGCCTCGAAACCGAAGAGCGCAACATCCGGGCATGGTTCGCCGTTCCCGACCGGTACCTGATCGATACCCGGCACGACGCGTCCGTCGAGGACTGGGCCCCCAGGCTCACCTTCCTCACCCACCTGCGCACTCGCCTGATGGAACGCGGCAGGCTCCGCCGCGCACACGACCTACGGCTGTTCCAGCAGGTTCACAGCCCCTTGGAGCAGAGGCTGAGGGCGGACTACCCCGATGAGTACGTCCGCTACCGGCAAGAAGAGCCCTCATCCGCCGCCGCGCCGCAGGCGGGCGAACCTCGTCCACCCCACCCCGCCGTGTTCTCCGGATACGCGGAGGTGTTGCACAGGCATGCGTGGGATGTGAAATGGATCTATGACGGGCACCGGGTGTGGTTGGACGCCTGGCACGGCGACGACTGGCGTAAGGGCGGCCGCATCGTCGTCACCGCCGCACGGAGTAGAAACGCCGGTAAGTCGTCATGGAGATGGAGCAGGCCCAACTTCGTGTTCCACAACCGCCGCTCCCGCCGTTACACCCTCCTGTCGAGTGCGGAGGCCCTGGTAACGCTCGCTGCGGAAAACCCCGCCGTCACCCCGACCCGATACCTCAAGGCCGTGGTGCCGCAGGTACGTGAGCATCTTGAGGCGCTCATCCCTCCGGACGGCTTCCGATGGCGGCACCCGTACCCGCCCCCATGCGGCCCCGCCCTGGACAGGCCGCAGGAGTTTCACGAACGCGGGCTTCCGGAAGGGGATCTATCCGGGGTCGCGCAACGCCGAGGCTAAGCCCGTGGCCGTTGGGTGTTCCCACAGCAGGCGGGCCGCCACCGGTCTGCGCAGGACGTCACGGAGGCGGTCCAGCAGTGTCACCGCGAGCCGCGAGTCGCCGCCCGCCTCGAAGAAGGTGTCGTGCGGGCCGACCCGATGGTTGTCCAGCACCCGCCGGAAGGCTTCCAGCACCTCCAGTTCCAACCGGTCACGTGGCTCGCCCGTGCGTCTCCCGGCGCGGGCGGCCGAGGAGACCAGCCGGCGACGGTCGATCTTGCCCGCGCTCGTCAGCGGTAGCTCGTCCAGCACGTGCACGGCCCCCGGCACCATGTAGCCGGGCAGCCGCCCGGCCGCCCATGCCCTGGCGTCCTTCGCCGTCACCGGCCCGGAAGCGGAGGCGGGCCTGGGGACGGACAGGTAGGCCACCAGCTGGTCGTCCTCCAGTGTCACCGCCGCGTCGTCCACACCGGGACAGGCGCGTAGCGTCTGCTCGATCTCGCCGAGCTCGATCCGGTAGCCACGGTGCTTGACCTGGTGGTCCACCCGGCCGATGAAGTCGAGGCGGCCGTCGGGGCGTTGCCGCACCAGGTCGCCGGTCCGGTAGAGCCGCCCGCCAGGCACCGGAGGCCGGCCCGGTGCGGGGGGAAGCGGCCCGGCGAGGGGCACGAAGCGTTCGGCGGTCAGCGCGGGTCGCCGGTGGTAGCCGCGGGCCACGCCCGCGCCGCCGACGTGCAGCTCGCCGGGCACACCCCGTGGCACCACACGGCCCGCGGCGTCCAGCACCAGCGCGTACGTCCCCGCCATGGGCAGCCCGATCGGCGGTACGCCCTCGCCGGGCGAGCAGTCGGCCAGGGTCGCGATGACGGTCGCCTCGGTCGGCCCGTAGGCGTTGACCATGCGCCGGCCGGTGCCCCAGCGCTCGACCAGTTCGGGAGGGCACGCCTCGCCACCGGTCACCAGCACCCGAAGGTCCGGCAGCGGGTCGTCGCCGGGCAGCGTCGCGATCACCGAGGGGGGCAGCAGCACGGCGTTCACCTCGCGCCCGGACAGGCACCTGCTCAGCGCCCGGCCAACGAGGATGTCCCCGGCCTCCGGTACGCACAGGGTGCCGCCGGAGGTCAGCGTGGTGAACACCTCCCAGACCCAGGCGTCGAAGGTCGGCGGCGCGAACTGCAGCAGCCGCGTGCCGGGACCGATGCCCAGCTCGGGGGCGAGGGCCGTGACCAGGTTGCACGCGCCGGAGTGCTCAAGCAGCACCCCCTTGGGCAGGCCGGTCGAGCCCGAGGTGTAGATCATGTACGCGAGGTCGCACGGCCCGGCGGGGCTGACCGGGGCGGTCACGCCCTGGTCGCTCAGGTCGAGGTCGAGGCGGCGCCCCCCGCTCCGCGGCAGTTCGCGAAGGATCTCCCCGGTGCTCACCAGGACGGCCGCCGCCGCGTCGGACAGCAGGTACTCCAGCCTGGCGGCAGGCTGGGCCGGGTCGAGCGCCAGGAACGCGCCGCCCGCGTACAGCACCCCGGCCACGACCGTGACCAGGCGGGCCGAGCGGGGCAGGCAGATCGCGGTCACCGTGCCCGGGCCCACCCCCTCGGCGGCCAGCCGGCCGGCCAGCTCCCGGGCGCGCTCGTCCAGCTCGCGGTAGGTGAGCCGCCCGTCGTCGCCGTCCACCGCCGTCGCGTCGGGGGTGCGCCCGGCCTGCGCGGCGATCAGTACGGCCAGGGTGGAGTCCGGGTCCACGGTCACCGGTGGGCCGGTAAGAGGACCGGAGCACTCGTCCAGCGGCAGGTCGAGCACCGGCCGGGCGGGGGAGCGGGACATCTCACCGAGCAGCCGGATCAGGCGGGCGGCCATCAGCCGGATCGTGGCGTGGTCGAAGACGTCGACGGCGTAGGTGAGGGTCGCCCGCAGCCGCTCGTCGCCGCCTTCGGGAAGGCCCGCCCCGCCGTTCCCGGCGAGGGGAGCGCGCGGCCGGTCGCCGCTGTCCCCGCCCTCGCGGCCCCTGCCCGATGCCTCGGTGGTGAGGCGCAGGTCCAGGTCGCGGGCCGTCCACGGGGTGACGGCGTCCGGGGCGTCGAGCGGTTCCAGGCGCAGGCCCGCCGCCTCGTGCGTGACGGGATGGGGCACGACGCCGTACGTCACGTCGAACAGCGCGCCCCGGCTGGGGGTGCGGGGCGGGGCGACGGCGGCGGCCACGTCCTGCAGTGGCAGCCGATGCCGCCGGGCGTCGCCGACGGCTCGCTCCAGGCGGGCGGAGAGGGCGGCGAGGTCGGGGCCGCCGGACAGGTCCACGCGCACCGGGAGGAAGTCATCCAGCGGCCCCACTGTCCCGGAGAATTCGTTCGGCTCCCCGCCGAGGGGCCCCGAGACGCGGCCGGGGGAGTGCACGCCGATCGTGAAGCGCTCCTGGCCCGAGCAGCGCGACAGCAGCGCGGTGAACGCGGTGAGCACCGCGAGCGGAGGGTCACCCAGCCCGGCCGGTACGGCCACCTCGAAGTGGTGTGCCCCGCCCGCGCCGGAACGGCGCCCGGGGCGGGGACGGTCGGTGGCCACCTCCAGCGGCGGCACCTCCCGCAGTGCCGCGCGCCAGAACCTTCCACTGTCGGCGTCCGCGTCCCTCTCGGCAGGGGCGGAGGGCGGCTCGGGCAAGCGCGGGGAGTCATCCTCGGCCCTTGCCCGGTACAGCTCGGCCAGGTCGGCGGCCAGTACGGCGGCCGAGCCCTCGTCGGTGACGCACGGGTGCGCGCGCAGCACCAGCACGTGCTCCGCCGGGCCGAGCGCCAGCAGCGAGACGCGGGCCAGCGGCCCCGTCACCAGGTCGAACGGCCGGGACTCCAGCTCGGCCAGCGTCGCGCCGAGCTTCTCGGGCTCGACCGGCACCGCCCGCGGGGCGGGCAGGACACCGGCCGAGACCACCGGGCGTGGCCCGTCGCCCCGGGTGGGTAGGGACCAGCGCAGCACCTCGTGCCGCGCGGCCAGATCGCCGAGCGCCGCGCCCAGTGCCGCCTCGTCGAGGGGGCCGGTCAGCCGCAGCCGCAGGGAGATCCCGCCGGGCGCGACATCGCCGAGCAGATGTTCCAGCCAGGCCCGCTCCTGGACGGGCGAGAAGAGCCTCACCGCTCGCTCCCGGGCAGGTTCAGCCGGAGCCAGTCCAGCTCCTGTTCGATCATGCTCTGGAAGTTCGCGGGCGAGACCATCGAGTACGGCATGTGTGCCTCGCCCCAGTAGCTGACCAGCCGCACCTTCTTGGCCTGCCTGGCCAGCGCCGTGTACATCTCCTCGGAGCCGGTGTGGGTCAGGTAGTCACGCTCGCCGTGCAGCATGAGCACCGGAGTCTTGATCTTGCCCGCGTGCAGCAGCGGGCTGTTGCGCACGTACCGCTGCGGGTCCTCCCACGGGGGCTTGCCCAGCCCGAACTCGAAGGCCGGGTCCTCGATGTAGGCCGGCGCGAACCATTCCTGCGCGCGCGGCGTGTAGCGGAAGCGGGAGTCGAACACGCCGTAGCTGCTGATCACGTCGGAGAAGCCGGAGATCGCGATCGCCGCCTCGAACCGGTCGGTCTGGGTGACGAGGCTGTGCACGTTGTAGGAGCCGAAGGAGTGCCCCATCACCGCCAGCCGCTTGGAATCGGCCACTCCGGAGTCGATCGCGGCGTCCACCGCGTTCATGATCGGCTTGGTGGGCCAGGTCATCGGCTCGGCCGCCGCCTTGCCCTCGGGGCGGGGGATCGACGGGACGAGCACGGCGTAGCCGCCTGCGGCCAGGAACTGCAGGGTCAGGTAGCTCGGGTTGTTGACCTGGAACTCCGGCACGTCCTCCAGGGTCGAGACGATCCGGGTGCCGTACACGTTGACCACGAGCGGGTGACGCTGCCCGTCGCGGTGGCCCGGTGGCAGCAGCAGTGCGCCGGTCAGCTTCTCCCCGTCCGCGCCCTTGTAGGTGACGAGCCTGCGCTGCGGGGGGAGCACCTGGGCGAGATGGCCGTTCAGCGAGATCCGCTGGGTGTGGCGGCCGGCGTGCGTGGTCCACAGCGCGGTGCCCTGGTCGCCGCCCGCGCCGAAGACCGCGGTGCGGTTGGCGGGGGAGTACCCGGCGATGCCCGCTTCGGGGTGCGGCGCCGGGAGCGGGGTCAGCACCGGTGCGGCGCCGGGCGCCAGCTCGTACAGGCCGCCCTTGGTGTCACGCGCCAGCACCAGGGGGAAGTCGCGGTCGAGCCGGGGGTTGGCCGGTTCGGCACCGCCCCGGTCGGTGGGGCGTACGCCGTTGCGCCTGACACCGTCGTCCAGCGGCCAGGCCAGCTCCGCCAGCGGGGCGGCGCCGGTGGCCTTCAGGTCGCGGGCCTGCCCGGTACGCGGGTCGATCAGCCAGGCGCGCCCGTCGGCCACGCCCAGCACGCCGCCGGTCACCGGCACCAGCTCCAGCGGGGGGACCTTGAACCGTGAGGTCAGGTCGCGCGGCTTGGCGGCGGGATCGGCCGGGTCGAACGCCCACCAGTCCTGGCGGGCCGCCGGATCGGCGGCATCGGCGACCTGCGTACCGCGCACCAGCGGGGTGCCCGCGCCCCAGAGCAGGCCGGTGGCCACCAGCCGGTCGGCGGCCAGCGGTGCGGCCTGTCCGCCGGCGGCGGGCACCAGGTAGGCGGTGAACGGGTCGGGCGTCTTCGGCGTGGCCTTGCCGACGACCAGCAGGTTGGCGCCGTCGGCGGCCCAGCGGGGCTGCACGGTGACCGAGGGACTCGGCACCTCGGTCACCACGCGTGGCTGCCCGCCGGCGGCGGAGGCGATCGCCAGCCGGGTACGCCGTTCCAGGACGCGCTTGAGCCGCCCGGCACGTGCGGGGGTGGGGCCGAGGTCGTCCACCCGGGCGATGTGCCGCCCGGTCGGGTCGGCGACCAGGTTGCCCGCCGTGTAGGTGCGGGCCGGCCCCGCTGAGGTGATCTTGCCGGTGACGGCGTCGATGACGGCGATCTCCTCGTCCAGCGTGTCCGCCCGGCCGGCGGTGGAGCTGTCGAGCACGGAGGCGGTGTCCTCCTTGCCGCGCTCGACCTTGGCCCACTCCTTCGGGGCGGCACGCTGAGCCTCCAGCCACTGCCCGTACTCCAGCGACCAGCGGCCGGGCCTCACCATCGGCGCGATCACCCGCCGGGAGTCCAACCACTGGATCAGGTAGCCGGAGGCGTTCGTCATCGTCTGCACCCCGCGCGGGGTCAGTTTGCGGATCTCGCCGCTCTCGCGGTCCCACACGTGCAGGAACACGTCGTCGCCGCCCCGGGTGGAGGCGAAGGCCAGCATGCGCCCGTCGGGCGACCAGACCGGGTTGTAGTGACCGGTGCCGTCCTTCGCCCCGTGCGTCACGTCACGGGCCGGTCCCGCGCCGTCCGCTATCCAGATGTCGGCGCGCTCGTTTCCATCGACAAATGATGCGCCATATCTGCTCGACTCGCTCGGACCACGTTTCACGACCGCCGCCACTGATTTACCGTCGGGGGACGGGACGACT
The DNA here is from genome assembly GCF_040298085.1 of Streptosporangium sp. NPDC001681. Classification (NCBI taxonomy): domain Bacteria; kingdom Bacillati; phylum Actinomycetota; class Actinomycetes; order Streptosporangiales; family Streptosporangiaceae; genus Streptosporangium; species Streptosporangium sp. NPDC001681. The sequence goes on from NZ_JBEOZN010000014.1 coordinate 18,263, forward strand.
TGACCGAGTTTCTTCGTGGTCAGGAAGTCCCGCATCGTGAACGGCCCGGGGGCCCGCACCGCGACAGGCTGCTCCACCGGTGGGGAAGCGCCTCCCACCAGGGCGGCGGCCGTGAGCAATGACAGGACGAGCTTGACACGTAGCACCATGGGAGGACGATAACCACGTCATCGGAAACGCGGAAAAACGCCCGAGCGGCCCTCCGGTGGGCGGCTTATAATCCCGCCTTCGCCTTAATCGGACCATCCCGCCGCTTAAATCAGTGCCATCCCGCCGGCGAGATGACATCTGCCGGAAATCTCTCCGAGGAATGGGAGGTTCGTAAATGACCGATGTCGATCTGGCCGACGCCGAGCTGCACGTCGGAGACAGACCCCACGAGGTCTTCCGCCGGCTGCGCGACCACGACCCGCTGTACTGGAACCCCGAGGGCAGGGAGCCGGGCTTCTGGTCGGTCACCCGCTACGAGGACTGCGTGAAGGTGCAGAAGGACCCCCGGACCTTCAGTTCCAACCAGACCAACACCCTCGGCCCGCACCGCAACACCGGTGACCAGGGATCCGGAAAGATGATCAACACGACCGATCCGCCCCGCCACACCGAGCTGCGCAAGCTGGTCAACAAGTGCTTCACGCCCCGGGCCATCGCCGCCCTGGAGCCGTACCTGCGCTCGGTCGTCAGGGACGTGTTCGCCGACGCGCTGGAGCGGGGGGAGTGCGACTTCGCCGAGGTCGTGGCGGCCCTGCCGGTCGCGGGCATCTCCGCGCTGCTGGACGTGCCGCGCCAGGACTGGGACCTGATGCTCAGCCTCACCTCCACCGCGTTCGGCTCGCACGACAGCGAGTACCAGCTGACCTCCGACGTGCGCGCCAACGCCGCCCAGGCGCACGGCCGGCTCCTGCTCTACTGCCAGGGCCTGGTGGAGCGGCGGCGCGCCTCACCCGGCGACGACATCGTCAGCCTGCTGGCCCGCTCCCAGGACGCGGGAGTGCTCAGCGAGGAGGAGTGCCTGCTCTTCTTCGACGTGCTGATGCTCGGCGGCAACGAGACCACCCGGCACGCCGCGGTCGGAGGGCTGCTGGCCCTCATGGAGCACCCCGACCAGTGGGAGCGGCTGCGCAAGGAGCCCGAACTGGTGCCCAACGCGGTCGGCGAGCTGCTGCGCTGGACCTCGCCCAGCCGCCACGTGCTGCGCCGCGCCGCCCGCGAGACCGAGCTGCACGGCAAGACCATCCATCCGGGCCAGGACGTCGTCATCTGGCACACCTCCGCCAACCGCGACGAGCGGGTGTTCGACGCGCCGGAGGTGTTCGACATCGGGCGCCCCCGCAGCTCACGCAACGGGCACGTCGCGTTCGGCTCCGGGCCGCACTTCTGCCTGGGCGCCGCCCTCGCCGAGCTGGAGCTCACCGTCTTCCTGGACGAGCTCGCGACCTCGGTGTCGGGGGCCGAACTGCTCGGGCCGCCCGACTACCTGCGCTCCCCGGTCATCAACGGTGTCAAGCACGTCCAGGTTCGGCTCCACCCCATGGGGTAGAAGCGGAGACCATGAACTCACTCACCTGGGATCAGGTCCACGCGCGGCGGCTGGCCCGCCACCATCTCGTGAAACCCGTCTCCGGCGACCTGCGGAAACCCGTGCGTGACGTGTGCGGGGTGCAGGCGCAGGTCGCCGCCGCGGCCGAGCTGGCCATCGGGTCACGGGTGAGGGACGCCACCCGCGAGCAGGTCCGCGCGGAGCTGTACGACGACAAGCGCCTCGTCAAGACCTACAGCCTGCGCGGCACCCTGCACGTGCACGCCGCCGACGAGCTGGCCCTGTGGCTGGCGGCCATGCGCTGGAAGCCCTACTGGCGTGCCAAGGGCAGCTGGCACGCCCACCACGGGCTGACCGCCGAACAGGGCGAGTCGTTCGTCGACGCGGTCCGCCAGGCACTGGACGGCGAGTGCCTGACCCGCGAGGAACTGGCGGGGGAGGTGTCGGGCCGTGTCGGCGCCTGGGCCAAGGACAGGCTCGCCTCCAACTGGGGCGAGCTGCTGCGTCCGGTGGCCTACCTCGGCGTGCTCTGCTTCGGGCCGGTACGGGGCGCCAAGGTCACCTACGTCAGGCCCGACCGGTGGGCGGGGCTGAAGGTCGAGCTCGGCGACCAGCCCGATCCCGAGGAGTCGGCGATGGAGATCATCCGCCGCTACCTGCGCGCGTACGGTCCCGCCACCCACCAGGACCTGGCCCGCTGGTTCGCGCTCAGGCCACCCGAGGCACGCGAGGCGCTGGAGTCGCTCGGCGACGAGATCGTCCAGGTCGAGGTCGAGGGCCGCAAGGCGTACGTCCTCGCCGCCGACGAGAGCCGCTGGCCGTCACAGGCGAGCTGCCTGCGACTGCTGCCGCAGTACGAGGCGTACGTCCTGGGCAGCGGTCCCAAGGAGGTCGTCGTGCCCAAGGGCACCGCCGGACGCGTCTTCGAGCACGGCCGGGGCAGGTACGAGGGCGCGGTCGCCCACCAGATCATGCTCGTCGACGGGGTCGTGTCCGGCATGTGGGAGCGCAGAGAGAAAGGCGGCAAGGTCGAGATCAAGGTCGAGTCGTTCGTCGAACTCGATTCCGGCCGGAGCGAGGAGCTGGAGCGGGAGGCCGAGCGTGTCGGCCGTTTCTACGGCGCCGAGGCCACCCTGTCCATGGGCAGGCTCACCGGCAGGAAACGCTGAGTCCGCCGCCCGGGGCCCCGCGGGTGGCGGGGCCCGTGTGGCGGCCTTTGCTCATCGGCAGGCGCCGAGGTCCTCCCGGATCGCACGCAGCACCGACCGGCGCTGGGTGTGGATGAAGAAGTGCCCGCCAGGCAGCAGCCGGAGCCGGAACGCCGACCCCGTCTGCGCGCTCCACGCGCCCAGCCCGGCGGCCGTCGTCGTCGGGTCCCCGATCCCGCCGAACACCGAGATCGGGCAGGCCAGCGGCGGCTCGTCCTCGTGGACGTAGGACTCGGCCACGTTCAGGTCGGCACGGAGCACCGGCATGACGAGGCTCATCAGCTCCGCGTTGCCGATCACCTCCGGAGGGATGCCGTCCAGCCGGTGCAGCACGCGCATCAGGTCCTCGTCGCAGAGCTGCCCGAGCCGCGGCATGCCGTCGCGGATCTGGGGGGCGTTCCAGCCGGAGACGAACAGCCGCCCCGGGCCCGGCAGCCCGCGCGAGCGCAGCCGCCGCGCCGTGGTGAACGACACCAGCGCGCCCATGCTGTGCCCGAACAGCGCGAACGGCAGCGGGGCCAGGCGCGACAGTTCGTCGATCACCGGATCGACGATCATCGACAGCCGGTGCGGCGGCTTCTCCCCGATGCGGGTCTCCCGGCCAGGAGAGCGCACCGCCCACAGTTCCACGTCGTCGGCCGGCAAGCCGGCCCAGCCGCGGAACGTCGTGGCGCCGCCTCCCGCGTTGGGCACGCAGACCAGCCGAGCGCGAGGCCGTTCCGGCCGCCGCAGCGGTACCAGCCAGCTCGCGGTGGTCAGGCGAGCGGTCACCACGAGACCTCCAGGGATCGTGCGGAGTCCCGGACCCGCTCGCAGGTGGCGACCAGGTCCGCCAGGGATTCGGGGGGGAACATGTGAGCCGCGTCGCCGGGGCGATACAGCCGCTCGGGCTTCGTGCACGACTCGATGAGCAGCCCGTCCGCGCCGTACGCCGAGGCCGCCAGCGCGGCCGGCGCCACCAGCGAGGCCGAGCGGGTGCTGTGGCTGGGATCGAAGATCACGGGCAGCTCGGTGCGGGCGCGCAGCGCGGTGATCGCCCCGAAGCCGGGCTGCTGCGGTGTCCCGGTGGCGCCCGCACAGAGCACCACGGCACTGTTACCCCGGGTGAAGACGAACTCCGCGGCCCGCAGCCAGTCGTCCAGACTCGCCCGTGGCCCCCGCATCAGCAGCACAGGGCGCCGCTGGGCACCCAGCTCGGCCAGGAGCGGCCGGTTGTCCAGCTGCCGCCCGTCCACCTGCAGGCAGTCGGCCACCTCGGCGACGGCCGCCACCTCGCGCGGGTCACAGACCTCGGTGATCACCGGGATGGCCGCCGCACGCCGGATCTCCGCGAGCGCCTCCAGGCCCCGCAGGCCTCTGCCGGGAAAGTGGTAGGGGCTGCTGCGCGTCTTGGACAGCCCGGCCCGCAGCGCGTGCGCCCCCTGCGCTCTGACCGCCAGGGCCGTCTCGACCGCGTCCTCGGTCGACTCCAGCGCGCACGGTCCCGCCGCCCACCACAGCCTCGGCCCCCCGACCACTCCGACCTCCCGAGGAGCCTCCGGCGGGCCGGGCAGTGCTGGGCCGCCGATCGTCACCTCGCGCGCGGCCACGCCGCTGTCGCGCCGTACCAGCCAGTGGCCGTCAGGGGTGGGGCGGCGGGCCAGCACGGCGGGCGAGGCGGGTACGCAGGCGAGGGACTCGTCGCCGCTCACCACGACGAACACCCTTCCGGCCAGGCGCACCGGCCAGGCGGTGACGTCCTCGTGCGTCCCGGCCCGCGCCGCCACCTCCTCGGCGACCTCGGCGGAGGTGCCGGGCCGCAGCTCGATCAGCATGCCGGGACCCCCGCGCCGATCTCCTTCCGCCAGGTCGTGATGCTCGCCTCCAGCGCGGCGACGTCAGGTCCGTGCCGCAGCACCCCGGTGGTGACCGGCAGCACGGCCCGCCCCGGCGCGCCGGCGGCGACGGCGACGAGGTCGCGGGTGTCGCGTCCGACCCGGCCCAGGCCAGGCAGTTCCACGACCGCGGACGGCATGCGGGCCACCAGGTCGCGGGCTTCCTCGGCGGCGGCCCCGACCACGGCCGCCGCCGCCACGCCGTGCTCGTCGTTCCACTCCCGCACCTCGTCGGCGGTGCGCTGGGCGACGGTGCGCGAGCCGGTCATGGCGCACTGCACCCCGCCGGCCGCGTGGTTGGAGGTGCGTACGAGCACCATGACCAGCGTTCCGCTGTCCCGGGCCCGGCGCAGCAGCGGGCCGAGGGAGCCGAAGCCCATGAACGGGTTCGCCGTCACCGCGTCCCCGCGCAGCACGCTGCCGGGCCCCAGGTAGAGGTCGGCGTAGGAGTCCATCGTGTCGTCGGCGTCGCACACCTTCGCGTCCAGCACCGCCAGCGAGCCCCGCTCGTGCACGCCGTCGACGACGTCACGCAGCAGGGCGGTGCCCGCGGTGCCGAACCGGGTGAAGAACGGCGCCTGGATCCGGTAGACGGCCACCTGCTCGCCCGCGGCCTCCAGCACCGTCGCGCACATTCGCCGGGCCCCGCCCACGTCGCCGGGCATCCGCCACGCCTCCAGCCACTTGGGGGAGGGGGCGAGTCCCAGGCAGAGGGCGGATCGGTTCCGCAGCAGGTCAGTCCATATCGGTACAACAGCCATGGGGTCATTGCACACAACCGAGCCCGCGTGCGCACGGCGTCCACTCGCCGTTGAGGTTCCAGCGAGTAAAATCCCCGCTCCGCACCGCGCCCGCGATGGGGAGCGGGGATTTCACCGCTTCTTGATCTACATTGTAAAGGGGCTGGGTTGGTGCAAACCCCCACACAACGCACAGACCCACAGTCATCGGAGCCTGCGGATGCTGGACCGCGCTGCTATCCGCCGCTCAGCGGTTGGTCCACAGATGCCAGAACCAGTCGCCCTCGGAGCAGGTGTAGTGCTCCCAGTGGCCTCGGTCGATTCCCCCCTGGCCGGCTGCCACACAGTTGGAGTGGCTTGAGAACCAGTCGCGGTACACATCGTCGCCGGCGGGTAGCCGGCCGGCCGTGCCAGCCTGCACGGTGACCGTGTGTGCCTCGGGGGCGGTAGCCGAAGCCGCGAAGGCGGGTGCGCCCGTCGCCAGCAGGGCCATGCCGATGATCGCGCCGACCGCCGGCAGCGCGCGGACGCGGAATGCCCTTGTGAAGCGGCCGTGCTCGCCCAGGGAGCCGGAGACGCCGCGACGACCTGTGTTCATCTTCATCAGATACCTCCAGTGTGGAGACCCCCGCCTTCAGACGGGGGAGGAAACGCGGCACGGTGCCGCGTTTCTGGGTGGTGTAGCCGTAGGGGTCGGCTCGCTGGAGCAGGTGGCCGCACTTGTCGAGGACGAACACGGCCGGGTGAACCTCACGGTTCGCTCCCTCAGACGCCGAAGCACCCTTGGGGTGACGCCGGTGCGGCGGTGCGGCCGGACCGGTCTCCCCTCGCCCAGGTTGAACACCAGGTACCGCCGTGAGGCGGTGTCCGTGAGCCGTTTCGTGCCCACCCTCGGGCGTGTCTGCTCCCACGGATTCGAGAGCTTGGAGCTGAGGAAGCACCCCAAGGTCGGTCTGCGATCTTGTGTTCAACGTAGCCATCTGGATCACACCTCCAGTTCATGACGGCTAGGGCTGGTCAACACGGGGCTTCGAAGCGCATCACCGCGCCTCAAGCCCCCTCCTTCAGGAGAGGGTCGTTGACCTCGCGCCTGCTGTCCGTGGAGGCCGTGACGTGGGGTCCGGGGGCCGGGCCGCCGCTCTTCTGGAGGGTTCCGCCGAGGTCATCTTGCTCAACTCCGCCGGCACCGGCATGATCGTCCGGATCCCTTTGTCGACCGTCTCCTGACTTCCGTGATGGCCGGCATGCGGGACGCCGCCGATTCGGTCATCACTTGATTACGTAGTGTAACGGTGTCCGGTTGGCAAAGGACGGGTTTTGCCACGAGGAGGGGCGAGCATGCGGGCAAGGTCGCCGGAGGAGCTTTCGTGATCTCGCACGCGCTTGTGGACGGGCCACATGGGCCGATCCTGGCACGCGTTCCCGGCGATGCCGGGTCGCTGGCCGAGCTGGTACGCGGTCACTACGTCGGTGAGCGGCGGCTTCGGGAGGTCCGCGATCTGGCCGCGCTGCTGGCCGAGTCCCGGCGGGTCCACCACCTGCTGCCGCTGTTCGGGTGTGTGCCCGCCGAGCCGGACATCTGGGCGGAGCTGATCGCCTGCCTGGCGCAGGAGCTGGTGGTGCGCCGGGTCAACCTGACCCGGGTGCCGGCGGCGGTGCGGTGCGTCGCCGCCCTGCGCGAGCTGGGGCATCCTCTCGCGGAGCTACCCCTGAGGCTCGGCAGGGGAGAGCGCTGGATACGCGTGCCCGAGTACCAGTCTGGCTGGGTTCCCCAGCCAGACTGGTACATTCCCGAGCATCCGGAGGCCGCGGGGCTCCTCCTGGATGGTCGCACGCTCGCACGGGTTCCCGGTGGGGAGCCTGCGATCGTGAGCACCCGGCAGGAGGAGCGGCTCATCACCGCGGCGGTGGAGCACTGGAGTTCACCGGGATGGGCGAAGATCTTCGAACTTCCCGGGGCTGTCGGCCCTGAGGAGCTGGTGCCGCTGGGGGTGAACGCCTTCCTGCCGGATGCCTTCGTGGCGGAGACCGTGTTGAACGGGCAGCGGGGCAGCCTGGGCTCGGTGGTGGCCGAGCTGTTCACCTCCGCCTACTGCGACGCCACTCACTCCTCCGGGCTTCGCGGTGGGTACGGCAGGCTGGCGACGTGGCGGTCGGTCGCCGGTCTGGTGCGCGCTCCCGCCGACGCGTCCGTCCACCGGGTCAACGAGCTCGCGGCCCGGTGGCGGTGGCTGGCGTTCAAGATCACCAGGCGCACGCCGTACTGGACGGACCAGGAGTTCGCGGTCGGCGCGCTCGGCCCGCGCGGGAAGGTGCTGAGCCTGCTGGTCTCCCACGACACCGACTGACCGGCCCTTGGCCGGTCAACGCGTTCCCGGGGCGGGAGAGGGGGCAGGCCGGAGGCTGAGAGCTCCGACCGGGCAGATCCGCACCGCGTGGCGGAGGCCGTCGGCGCCGGCCTCGGTGACCTCGCCGGTCACGATGACGAGTCCCTCGTCGTCGGAGTCGAAGATCTCCGGCAGGACGAGCGAGCACTGCCCGGCACCGACACGGCGCCGGCGGTCCGCTCATGGGCAGCGTTCCCTTCCTGCTCGGCATGGAGGTGCCCGAGGAGGAACGGAGCGCGATCGCGCTGACCGTCGCCGCGAGGCTCGTCGCCGACCGTTAGGCCCTGTTCCGCGATCCTGTCGTGGCGGTGTCAGGGGCCCTGGGGACCGCGGTAGGGCAGGGGCCGGCTGTAGACGAGGTTGGTGGTGGTGCTGCCGAACTGGGCCAGTTCGTCGACGAGCTGTTCGAGGTGGGTCATGGAGGTCGCGGCCAGTCTCAGCACGTAGCAGTCGTCGCCGGTGGTCCGCAGGCACTCCAGGATCTCGGGGCGCTCGTCGAGCAGCCGGTGCAGGGGCTGGTGCCGGCTGCCCGGATACTTCAGGCGTACCACGGCGAGTACGGTGAAGCCGACCTTCGCCAGGTCGACGTGGGCGTGGTAGCCGGTGATGACGCCCGCCGCCTCCAGGCGCCTGATCCGCTCGGTCGTGGCGGAGGCGCTGAGGTTCACCCGCCGCCCCAGCTCGGTCAGCGGGATGCGGCCGTCTCGCTGGACCTCGACCAGGATCGACCAGTCGGTGGCGTCGAGGCTCTCGGTCATCCGGCAAAGGTACCGGCATATTCACGGCATACCAACTATTACGCCGAGAAAACTCCCTTCCAACGGGAAATAACGGCTGGATAGCCTGAACCAGTGCAAATAGGCGTTAATATCCCGAATTTTGGGCCAGGTACCGACCCCGGCGTGCTGCGCGACTGGGCGCAGACGGTGGAGGGCCTGGGTTTCGACCTGCTCATGGTCTCCGACCACATCGCGATAACACCCGACGTCGCCGAACAGTACCCGGCGCCGTTCTACGAACCCTTCACCACCCTCGCCTGGCTGGCCGGCATCACCGGCAGGGTCAGGCTCGGGACCACGGTGCTCATCGTGCCGTACCGGCACCCGCTGCTCGTCGCCCGGATGGCCGCCAACCTCAACCAGCTCAGCGGGGGACGGCTCGTCCTCGGCGTGGGCGTCGGCTGGGCGCGGCAGGAGTTCGACGCGCTCGGAGTCCCGTTCCAGCGGCGCGGGGCGCTGACCGACGATCACCTCCGGGCGATCCGCGCCGCCTGGAACGATGACAAGGACTACCGCGCCGGGCGGATACCGATCTGGGTCGGCGGCAACAGCGACGCCGGCCTGCGCCGGGCGGTGCATCTCGGCGAGGCATGGCATCCGCTGAGGTTCACCCTCCCCTGGCTGCGCGAGGCGCTGGGCCGGTTGAAGGCCATCGCGAACGAGTGTCAACGGCCGGTGCCCGCCCTGGCTCCCCGGATCGCCCTGCGGCTCACCGAGACGCCGATCACCGCCCCCGGGCGGCTCGCCGGTGAGGGCACGATCGACCAGATCCTTGACGACCTCGAACAGCTGCGCCTCCTCGGCTCCGAGACCGTCGTACTCGACCCCTTCAACGGAGATCCGGACGAGACACGCCATCCGCAGACCGCCTGGCAGGCGCTCGCGACCGTGGCCGCCCGCTGGAATCCGAGCACGTATCAGACAGAAACGAGGGAGACCATGACCGGCGACGATGAGAAGTTCCTGCGCAGGGCCATCGAGCTTGCCGCCGCGGCACGGGCGGCCGGTGACCCGCCGTTCGGGTCACTGCTGGTGGGCCCGGACGGCACCGTGCTCGCCGAGGACCGCAACACGGTTCTCAGTGACGCCGACATCACCGCCCACCCCGAGCTCAAGCTGGCCAGGTGGGCGGCCCGCGAGCTCGACCCCGCCGTCGCGGCCGCCACGACCATGTACACCAGCTGCCAGCCGTGCCCCATGTGCGGGGGTGCCATCGAACGATCCGGCCTCGGCCGCGTGGTGTTCGCGCTCTCCAACGAACAGCTCGCGAGCCTCAAACCGGCCGCCACCGGCGCCGGCGCGCGGCAGGAGGGCCCCGCCCTGTTCGACGAGGCGCGCGTCCCGGTCGAGGGTTACTACCGCTGACCCGGTTCGATGGTTTCCACGGTCGTCCCACGATCTCGGCGCCGCCATGCCCGCGGCGCCGGAACGGGATCACGTCATCCTCGGGGTGCCCTGCTAGGGTGCGATGTCTAATCAATCGTTCGATTGAGAGATACCGTGTCAAACCTCGAGCAGATCCAGCGGGCCGCGGTGCGGCTCTTCGCGGAACGGGGCTTCGCGGCCACGGGCATCCGCGAGATCGGCCGCGCGGCCGGGCTGAACTCGGCCACGCTGTACCACTACGCGGGCGGCAAGGAGGAGTTGCTGGCCGGGATCATGCGCGCGGGCCTGGGCGAGCTGCTGCGCGCCGGGCGCGAGGCCCTGGAGCCCAGCGCGGACCCGGCCGTCCAGCTCGCCAGGCTGGTGCTCGCCCAGGTCGCGACGGAGGCGGTCAACCCGCTCACCTGCCAGGTCACCGACCGCGAGGTGCGGGCACTGACCGGGGACAACCACGCGGAGATCGTCGCCATGCGTGACGACTACGAGTCCATGTTCCAGCGCGTGCTGGAACGGGGGGTGCGTACGGGGGAGTTCCAGATCACCGACCTGCGGGTGGCCAGGCTGGCGCTGCTCGAGATGTGCAACGGGGTCGCCGTCTGGTACCGCCCCGACGGCCGGCTGTCGGTCGCCCAGTTGCAGGATCGCTTCGTCGAGCTGTCCTGCAGGCTGGTCGGCTCCCGGCTGGTCGGCCGTCAGGAGTGCGGGCCCGAGATCGTCGTCGTGTCGCTCAGCTCCGAGCCCCGTGACGGGAACGTCGGCGTCGAGGCGTCGGCGTGAGCGCCTGAGCCGCGGCTCGCGGTATTCCGAAGACACCATCGGTTCATCAGCGGAAGGCGGGGAGCCGACATCCTCCCCTTGCCGAGGGAGGGATTCCCCGTCGCCCTCCCCGCCTGAAGGCGGGATTTCCACATTGGAGGATTTGATGAAGGCGGTCGTTTACCGGCGCTACGGAGGGCCGGAGGTCTTGGAGATGGCGGAGGTCCCCGAGCCGAAACTCGGCCCGGAGTCCGTTCTCATCGACGTCAGGACGGTATCGGTCAACCCGGTCGACTGGCAGACAGCCGCCGGGCAGCTGGACAGTCGTTTCGACGTGCATTTTCCCGTTGTCCCCGGCTGGGACGTCGCAGGGGTGATCGCGAAGGTCGGCCCGACGGTCACCGACCTCGCGGTGGGAGACGAGGTGATCGGGTACGTGCGCGAGGATTCCATCGGGAGGGGAACCTACGCCGAGCGGGTGGCCGCGCCGGTGCGCACCATCGCCCGCAAGCCGGTCAATCTGAGCTGGGAGCAGGCGGCGGCCGTCCCCATCGCGGGCCTCACCGCCTACCAGTCACTCGTCCACGCGCTGCGGGTGGGGGCCGGTGACACCGTGCTGGTGCAGGCCGCGGCGGGCGGTGTCGGGTCGTTCGCCGTACAGATCGCCGCCGCCCTGGGAGCGCGTGTCATCGGCACCGCCTCGGCCCGCAACCACGACTACCTGCGGGGCCTCGGCGCCGAGCCCGTCACCTACGGTCCCGGGCTCGGCGAGCGGGTTCGGGCGCTCGCGCCGGCCGGTGTCAGCGCGATCGTGGACATGTACGGCGGCGAGACGCTGGTCTCCTCCCTTGACCTGCTGCGCGAGGACGCGCGGGGACGGGTCGTCTCGCTGACCAACGACGGCGTGCTGGAGCACGGCGGCGTCTTCGTGTTCGCCAGGCCGAGCACGGCGGACCTCGACGAGCTGCGACAGATGATCGAGAACGGTCTGGTCGTCCCGGAGATCGCGACGGTGCTGGATCTGTCAGAGGCCGCCGAGGCCTTCCGGCTGAGTCAGACCGGGCACCTACGAGGCAAGATCGTCCTTCGGGTCTCGGCGGGCTGAGGCAGGACGGGTCGGGGCATCCGCGCGGGCCGTCCGACCTTTTCCCGCCCCGTGCGGAGCGCCGGTGGCATGGTCCCGGTTAAGGAACCGGTCATGTTTGGCATGTCGCCGGCATCCTTCCGAGGCGCGGCGGTTGGAACCCGCCCGTGGGGTAGGAGATGCGCATGTCGGAGGAGGTTCTGGCGATGGCCGAACGCGTGGTGGTGGTGACGGGAGCCAGCGGGGGAATCGGCCGTGCGACCGCGCGGGCCTTCGGCGCCCAGGGGGCGAAAGTGGCCCTGCTGGCACGGGGGGAGGTCGGGTTGCGAGGGGCGGCGGAGGATGTGACGGCGGCCGGTGGCCAGGCGCTCGTGCTCCCGACGGACGTGGCCGACTACGGCGCGGTCCGGGAGGCCGGGCGGCGTGCCGAAAGGGAGCTCGGCCCGGTCGACGTGTGGGTGAACGTGGCGTTCAGCTCGGTGTTCGCCGAGTTCGTCGACATCGAGCCGGAGGAGTTCAAACGGGTCACGGAGGTGACCTACCTGGGAGTCGTCCACGGCACGAGGGTGGCGCTGGATCTGATGCTGCCGCGTGACCGGGGCGTGATCGTGCAGACCGGGTCGGCACTTGCCAAACGCGGTATTCCCCTGCAGTCGGCCTACTGTGGGGCGAAGCATGCCATCCAGGGATTCCATGAATCGCTGCGCACGGAGTTGTTGCACCACGGCAGCGGAGTGCGGGTCACGATCGTGCACATGCCCGCGGTGAACACGCCGCAGTTCGGCTGGGTCATGTCACGCCTGCCGAGGCAGGCGCAGCCGGTCCCGCCCATCTACCAGCCGGAGGTCGCGGCCCGGGCGCTGCTGTACGCCGCCGATCACCCGGAGCGCCGGGAGTACTGGGTCGGCGGTAGCACCGTCGTCACCCTGCTGGCCAACAAGGTCGTTCCCGGGCTGTTGGACCACTACCTGGCGAGAACGGGCTTCGAGTCCCAGCAGACGGATCAGTGTCGTGCCCCTGATCAGCCCGCCAACCTGTGGCGGCCCGCCGACAGCGAGGATGGCCGGGACTATGGCGCGCACGGAATCTTCGACAGCCGCTCCCACCGGCGCAGCTACCAGCTGTGGGGAGCGGAGCATCGCGCCGTGCTGGCGGTGGGGGGAGCCGCACTGGGACTGGCCGGGCTGCGCCTGTTGCGCCGGATGCGCCGCTGAGCGTCAGTGGGCCAGCCGGGTCGCGCTCTCCAGCAGCATGGCGTGGGCGAACGCCTGCGGGAGGTTTGCGCGGAGCTGGCGCTGGACCACGTCGTACTCCTCGGTGAACAGGCCGGTGGTGCCGCAGCCGGACCTGATCCGTTCGAAGCAGCCGAGTGCCCGGGCGGTGTTTCCCTGCTGGTGTTCGGCCAGGGCGAGCAGGAAACCGCAGAAGGTGAACGCCCCCTCGGCCTGGCCCAGGGGGCGTTCATCGATCTTGTAGCGGTAGACGAACCCCTCCTGGACGAGCGTGTCGCGGACCGCCGCCAGCGTCGCGACGGTGCGTGGATCATCGCCGGGCAGCGCGCCGCGCAGCGGTGGAAGGAGGAGGGGCGCGTCGACGCGGTCGTCGTCGGGGGCACGCCGCCAGCGCCCCGTGATGTTCAGGCTGGATTTGGTGGTGGCGGCCAGGATCGTCTCGGCGAGCGAGAGCCATCCGGCCGTCTCGGTGGTGTCCGGGACGAGGGCCGAGCAGGCCCGCAGCCCGGCCACGCAGGTCAGCCGGGAGTGCGTCCACCGCCGGTCGTCGATCTCCCAGATGCCGGCCTCCGGCTCCTGCCAGCGCTTGGCGATCGCCGCCACGGCGGCGCGCGCCGCGCGGACGGCCTCGGGGGGCAGCCGATCCGCCCGCTGAGCCGCGGCGAACAGCAGCAGCGCCTCGCCGAAGACGTCGAGCTGGAACTGGCGGGTGACGCGGTTACCGACGATCACCTTCCCTCCGGGGTAACCGGGCAGCGGCGCCGGTGTCTCCGATGGCACCGGGTGGCCGGTCACCGTGTAGGCGGGTCTCAGATGTTCGCGGGCGGTGAGGATCCGCTCGGCGACGAAGGCCACCGAGGCGTCGAGCAGTTCGAGCCGGCCGCCGTGGGCCGCCACCGCCTGACCGGCGTAGCATTGATCACGAATCCAGGCGTACCGGTAGTCGTAGTTGCGGTGCGCGCCGCTCCGCTCCGGCAGCGACGTCGTCGCCGCCGCGACCATCCCGCCCGTACGGCTGGTCAGGCCGGTCAGCACCGCGTACGCGAGCTGGGCGTCCCGCGGCGCGATCGTGTCATCGCAGGCCGGCACGCTTGCCCGCCAGCCGTCCTCGGTCGCCGCCCACAGGGCGTCCGCGGCCAGCGGGTCCGTACGAGCTCCGGCTGACAGTTCGAGAACGAGATCGTGTGCCTGGCCCGGCCCGAGGTCCAGGCACATGGCCAGGCCCCCGTCCACCGGTTCCGCGCGGGCGGCGCCCGCCCAGCGGATGCGGACCTCGCCGCTGCGTCCGGTCCACAGCTGTCCCGAACGGCGCAGCCCGGTCATCGTATGGCGGCCGAAATCGGCTCTTATGTTCAGTTCAATACGGATCCGTATGGGACCGCGGACTGCCTCGACCCGGCGGAGCAGGACCGCCCGGTCGCTGTCGGCCGGACGGACCAGCGCCTCTCGGCACTCGACCACTCCGTCGCCGGTCACCCAGCGGCTCCGCCAGATCAGACCGCGCTCCTCGTAGTAGCCGCCCCACACCCGCCACTCGTCCTCGGGCCGTACCCAGTAGCCTCCCGCGCCGCCGACCAACGTGCTGAAGACGGCCGGTGAGTCCCACGAGGGGAAGCACATCCACGCGCAGCCCCCGTCCGGGCCGACGAGCGCGGCGCGCTCGCCGTCGGCGATCACCGCGTATTCGCGCAGCGGGTGGATGTCGCCTTTGAACACTGTCATCACCTCTATTTGCCCCCGGTTCGTCAAACGCAACGGTAGAGCGGCCGGCTGGCGGGTAGGCGAGGTCGAGGGGGACGTCCCGGGGAGGGCTGTCGCCTGATCCTTGGGGGGGAATGACCGATGGCGTCGACGACCGTTGCCGACCATGTGCTGGAACGCCTGCGCGAATGGGGAGTCGAGCGGGTTTTCGGCTATCCGGGCGACGGCATCAACGGCCTGCTCGCCGCCTGGGGACGGGCCGGTGACCGGCCGAGGTTCGTCCAGGCGCGGCACGAGGAGATGAGCGCGTTCGAGGCGGTCGGCTACGCCAAGTTCGCCGGCCGCCTGGGCGTCTGCGCGGCGACCTCGGGACCGGGCGCGATCCACCTGCTCAACGGGCTCTACGACGCCAAGCTCGACCACGTCCCGGTGGTGGCGATCGTCGGTCAGACCAACCGCAGCGCGATGGGCGGCTCCTACCAGCAGGAGGTCGACCTGCTGTCGCTGTACAAGGACGTGGCGGGGGACTACGTGCAGATGGTCACCGTGCCCGAGCAGTTGCCGAACGTGCTGGACCGGGCGATTCGGGTGGCACTGGCCGAGCGGGCGCCGACCGCGGTCATCCTGCCCGCCGACGTGCAGGAGTTGAAGTACTCCGCGCCGGGCCACGCGTTCAAGATGGTGCCCTCCAGCCTGGGCGTCGACTGGCCGGCGATCTCTCCCGACGGCACCGCGCTCCGCCATGCCGCGGACCTGCTGAACGCCGGTGAGCGGGTCGCGATCCTGGCCGGTGCGGGTGCCCGCGGGGCTCGTGAGGAGCTCCAGCGGGTCGCCGAGCTGCTGGGGGCGGGCGTGGCCAAGGCGCTGCTGGGCAAGGACGTGCTGTCGGACGAACTGCCGTACGTGACCGGCTCGATCGGGCTGCTGGGCACCCGGCCGAGCTACGAGATGATGAACGACTGCGACACGTTGCTCACCGTCGGCTCCAGCTTCCCCTACACCCAGTTCATGCCGGATTTCGACCAGGCACGGGCCGTGCAGATCGACATCGATCCCAAGCAGATCGGCATGCGCTACCCCTACGAGGTGAACCTGGTCGGAGACGCCGCCGTCACCCTGCGGGCGCTCATCCCGCTGCTGGAACCCAAGGAGGACCGGTCCTGGCGCAAGAGCATCGAGGCCGGCGTCGAGCGGTGGTGGGAGACCGTGCGGATGGAGGCGATGGTCGAGGCCAAGCCGATCAACCCGATGCGCCTGTTCCACGAGCTGTCCGTGCGGCTGCCCGACAACGCGATCGTCACCGCCGACTCCGGTTCGGCCGCCAACTGGTACGCCCGTAACCTGCGCTTCCGCGGTGACGTACGCGGCTCGCTGTCGGGCACGCTGGCCACCATGGGGCCGGGCGTGCCGTACGGGATCGGCGCCAAGTTCGGCTGTCCGGACCGCCCGGTGATCGTGTTCGCCGGTGACGGTGCGATGCAGATGAACGGCCTGGCCGAGCTCATCACCGTCAAGCGCTACTGGCGGGAGTGGTCCGATCCGCGACTGGTCGTCGCGGTGCTGCACAACAACGACCTCAACCAGGTGACCTGGGAGATGCGCGCCATGCAGGGCGCGCCCAAGTTTCCGCAGTCGCAGACTCTGCCCGACGTGGACTACGCCGGCTTCGCCGCCTCTCTCGGCCTGGGTGCCGTCACCGTCGACAGGCCCGACCAGATCGGGCCGGCCTGGGAGCAGGCGCTGAGTGCCGACCGGCCCATGCTCCTGGACGTGCACGTCGATCCGGATGTGCCGCCGATTCCGCCGCACGCGAGCTTCGAGCAGATGAAGGACACCGCCGAGGCGCTCCTGCGAGGCGACGAGAACCGCTGGGGCGTCATCAGGGAAGGGATCAAGACCAAGGTTCAGGAGTTCCTGCCGCACCGTGACGACGGCGACGGCAGGTGATCGACCCGCCGATCGAGTCGGTCGAGGCGAGCGTCTACACCGTCCCGACCGACGGGCCCGAGGCCGACGGGACGCTGGCGTGGGATTCGACCACGATCGTGCTGGCGCGGGTGCGGGCGGCCGGAGGCACCGGCCTCGGCTGGACGTACGGGCCCGCCGCCTGCGCCGCCGTCATCGGCGACCGGCTCGCCCCGGCGGTGCTCGGCCGCGCCGCGCTGGACATCGCCGGAGCCTGGCGGGCGATGGTCCGTGCCGTTCGCAACGACGGGAGGCCGGGTGCGGTCGGATACGCGATCTCTGCCGTGGACGTGGCGCTGTGGGATCTGAAGGCCCGCCTGCTCGGGCTGCCGCTGCACCGGCTGATCGGCGCGGTGCACGAGGAGGTTCCGGTCTACGGCAGCGGCGGTTTCACCACCTATGACGACCGGCGGCTGATCCGGCAACTCGTCCACTGGACCCAGGAACGGCGGATTCCCAGGGTGAAGATCAAGATCGGCGAGTCGTGGGGCGCCGATCCAGGCCGGGATCTGGGCCGGATGCGCCTGGCCAGGGAGGTCGTCGGCGACGACACCGGGCTGTTCGTCGACGCCAACGGTGCCTACACCGTCAAGCAGGCCGTCCGGGTGATGGGTGAGGCGGCCGACCTGGACGTGCGCTGGTTGGAGGAGCCGGTCTCCTCAGATGACCTCCGCGGGTTGCGTGAGGTCCGTGACGCGGTCCTGCCCGAGGTCGCGGCCGGAGAATACGGGTACGACCTCACTTATTTCCGGCGGATGTGCCAGGCGGGGGCGGTGGACTGCCTGCAGGCCGACGTGTCGCGCTGCGGGGGCATCAGCGAATGGCTCCGCGTCGCCGCCGTCGCGGCCTCGCACGACCTGCAGATCTCCGGCCACTGCGCACCGCACCTGCACGCGCACGCCGCCGCGGCCACCCCCAACCTGCGCCACCTGGAATGGTTCCACGACCACGTGCGCATTGAGTCGATGTTCTTCGACGGCGTCCTCGACCCGACCGGCGGCAGTGTCCGGCTCCGTCCCGACGCACCCGGCCACGGCCTCATCCTGCGCCGCGCCGATGCCGAGCCGTACCGGGTCGGCTGATCGCGTCCGGGCTTCGGCAAGGTCTGATTCATGCCGGAACGTTGCCATTTCCTTGGCGAGATGCCGGGTATGTGGGTAAACATGTCGCTTTATCGCGATCTTAGTGCGCGGGTGGACGGAGAGGTGCGGCGCGACGAGGGGTCGCTGGCCGCCTACGCCCACGACTCCTCGAACTACCGGCAGACGCCGTCCGTGGTCGTGCTGCCCCGTACCGTTGACGCCGCGGTCCAGGCGGTGTGCGTCTGCCACGAGTACGAGGTGCCGGTGCACTCCCGCGGCGGCGGTACCAGCCTGGCCGGGCAGTGCTGCAACGAGGGCGTGGTGATCGACTGGTCGAAGTACTGCACGCGGTTGCTGTCGGTGGACGGCGAGCGAGCACTGGTCGAGCCGGGCGTCTGCCTGGACGACCTCAACGCCGAGCTCGCGGATCGCCGGTTGATGGTCGGCCCGAAGCCGGCCACTCACGACACCTGCACGATCGGCGGGATGATCGGCAACAACTCGTGCGGGGCCTCGGCGCAGGCGTACGGGAAGATGGTCGACTCGGTGATCCGCCTGGAGGTGCTCACCTACGACGGCCTGCGCATGTGGGTCGGCGAGACCTCCGATGAGGAGTACGAGCGGATTCTCGGGCAGGGTGGCCGGAGGGCGGAGATCTACCGGGCGATGCGGGAGCTGCGCGACGAGCACCTCGCGCTGATCCGCACCCGTTATCCGGACATTCCGCGTCGAGTCTCGGGCTACAACCTGGACTCGCTGCTGCCCGAGAACGGTTTCAACGTGGCCCAGGCGCTGGTGGGCAGCGAGTCGACGCTGGTCACGGTGCTGCGAGCGGAGATCAGGCTGTTCGAGGTGCCGCCGTTCCAGTCGCTGGTGGTGCTGGGCTACCCGGACCTCGCCACGGCCGGCGACATGGTGCCGGAGATCGTGGCGCACCGGCCGCTGGCCCTGGAGGGGCTCGACCACGAGTTGATGGACCTGGCCCGGGTGGAGCGGGTCGCAGGTGAGGGCGTGCTGGACAGGCTGCCCGAGGGGTCCGGCTGGCTGATGGTGCGGTTCGGCGGCGCCACCCGGCAGAAGGCCGACGACCGCGCCCGCAGGCTGGCCGAGAGCGCCGGGCGCGCGCACACCGCCTACTTCGACGATCCGGCCGATGAGGAGCGGATATGGAGGATCCGTGAGGCCGGGCTGGGGGTGACCGCCTACCCGCCGGACAACCCGGACACCCACGAAGGGTGGGAGGACGCGGCGGTCCCGCCGGACCGGCTCGGCGACTACCTGCGCGACTTCCAGGAACTCCTGCACCGGTTCGGCTACCACAACAGTTCTCTTTACGGGCATTTCGGGCAGGGGTGCGTGCACACCCGCACGCCGTTCGATCTGGACGATCCCGAAGGGGTGGCGAAGTACCGCCGGTTCGTGGAGGAGGCCGCGCATCTCGTCGCCTCCTACGGAGGGTCGCTGTCCGGTGAGCACGGCGACGGGCAGTCCCGCGGCGAGCTGCTGCCGATCATGTTCGGCCACGAGATCGTCCAGCTGTTCGGCGACTTCAAGCGGATCTGGGATCCCACCTGGCGGATGAACCCCGGAAAGATCGTCAAACCGTACCGGCTGGACGAGAACCTCGATCACCTCGACTACCACCCGAAGGAGCCGGAGACGCACTTCGACTACCCGGCGGATCATCACCGGTTCACCCACGCCGCCGCCCGCTGCGTCGGCGTCGGCAAATGTCGTTCCAGCTCCGGCGGGGTGATGTGCCCCAGCTACCGGGTCACCCGGGAGGAGAAGCACAGCACCCGCGGCCGGGCCCGCATCCTGATGGAGATGATGCGCGGCGAGACCATCACCGGCGGCTGGCGTTCCGAGGAGGTGCACGAGGCGCTCGACCTGTGCCTGGCCTGCAAGGGATGCCGGGGTGAATGCCCGGTCCACGTGGACATGGCCACCTACAAGGCCGAGTTCCTCTCCCACCACTACCGCCGGCGGCCGCGGCCGGCCGCGCACTACTCGATGGGCTGGCTGCCGCTGTGGGCGAGGCTCGCCTCGGCCGCGCCCGGAGCGGTCAACGCGCTCACCCACGCGCCCGGCCTGGCCCGGATCGTCAAGCTCGCCGGCGGTGTGGACCGGCGCCGCGAGCTGCCGCGGTTCGCCGCCCAGCGCTTCACCGACTGGTTCAGGGACCACCGGCCCACGGCCGGAGGCGACCAGGTCGTGCTGTGGCCGGACACCTTCACCGACAACTTCAATCCCGGCGCGGCCAAGGCGGCGGTGCGCCTGCTGGAGGCGTACGGATACCGGGTCGAGGCGCCACCGGTGCCGTTGTGCTGCGGGCTCACCTGGATCTCCACCGGCCAGCTCGCCACGGCCAAGCGCGTCCTGCGCCGGACGGTGGCGGCGCTGGCGCCCCGGCTGCGGCGGGGGGTGCCGGTCGTCGCGCTGGAGCCCAGCTGCGCGGCCGTCCTGCGCTCCGACGCGCCCGAACTGCTCTCCGGCGACCCCGACGTGAAGCTGCTGGGTGAACAGACCAGATCGCTGTCGGAGATGCTTCTGGATCGGGTGCCGACCGCTCCGCCACCGGGCACGGGGATCCACGCGATCGCCCAGCCGCACTGTCACCAGCACGCCATCTGGGGCTTCGACGCCGACGCCAGGCTGCTGGAACGCGTCGGGGTCGAGGTCGAGGTACTGGACGTCGGCTGCTGCGGCCTCGCCGGCAACTTCGGCTTCGAACGCGGACACCACGAGATATCGACCCGGATAGCCGAGCTGGGCCTGTGGCCCGCCGTGCGCGACGTAGGCCGGGACACCAGGATCCTCGCCGATGGTTTCTCCTGCCGTACCCAGATCGAGTCCGGCACCCGCGCGCAGCCGGTCCACCTCGCCGAACTCCTCGCCGAGGTGCTGCTGCGACACCGCGCGCCCTCCACCCGGGAGAAGCCCGGTAAACCGCAGCTGGGGAAGGTCCGCTGACCGTCCGGACCTGGTGGCCGGCCGGTGTGGTTCCAGGGACGTGACGCGGCACCGGCGCACCGATGAGTTTTCGCGCGGTCCGCCGTCTCAACGGGGATCAGTCGAATCGATCTCGGCGGAGGTAGGTCATGGGTAAGTTGCAGTACCAGTGCACCATGTCGCTGGACGGCTTCATCGCCGGTCCGGGAGGTGACATGTCCTGGTTGGCCGGGCACCTCGGGCCCAACCCGATGGTGGAGGAGATCATGGACCAGACCGGTGCGCTGCTCGTCGGCAACCGCACCTTCGGCGGCGACGATCCGCACAGGGGCACCGAGCAGCAGGGCGAGCCGTACGGCGGGGGGTGGACCGGGCAGCAGTTCGTGCTCACCCACAAGGCGCCGGACACGCCGGTGCCGGGCGTCACCTTCGTCGGTGACCTCGACAGCGGTGTCGCCGCGGCCAAGGCCGCCGCGGGTGACAGGTACGTCGGCGTCCTCGGAGCCCAGGTGGCCCGGCAGTGCCTTGACGCGGGCGTGCTCGACGAGATCCTCGTGTTCATCGCGCCCGTCCTGCTCGGCGACGGCGTCCGGCTGTTCGATCATCCGGGTGGGACCAACATCAGGCTCGAACGCCTCAGCGTGACCCAGGCGCCCGGAGCGACGAACCTCCGGCTACGCGTCCTCAGCTGACCCGTTTGCCGGGCCTGTGGATGGCCGGCGGTCACACGCCCCAGCGGAGCGCCGGTCAGGACTGTCCGTGACCCCGGCGAGGCCGGTACCCGAACGGCACGGGTACCGGCCTCGTCCGGCTCATCGGCGCAGGGGCCGGGAGGTGGGCCTGGTTCCGATGACGACCGTGGCGTCCAACTCGTCGGAACCGGCCACCCTCGGGATCAGCCCGTTGCGGGTGAAGGCCTCGATGGTCCGCGGCGCCTGGCGCTCGCTCGTCTCGACCAGCAGATGGCCGTCCGGTGCCAGCCACAGTGGCGCCGCGGCGGCCAGGCGCCGTACGACGTCAAGGCCGTCCTCGCCACCGTCGAGTGCCACCCGGGGTTCGTGGATGCGGGCCTCCGGGGGCAGCAGCCCGATCGCCTCGGTGGGTACGTAGGGGGCGCTGGCGACCAGGAGGTCGACACGCCCCCGCAGCGTGCCGGGCAGCGGTGCGTAGAGGTCACCCCCGTACACCTGACCGCCGGTGGCGGCGACGTTGCGGCGGGCGCACCGCACCGCGGCGGGGTCGATGTCGACGGCGTGCAACTCGACCCGCTCCAGCGCCGCGACCAGCGCGGCGCCCACCGCTCCCGAGCCACAGCACAGGTCGACGACGACCTGCGTCCGGGGGGCCTGTCGGTCCTGGACGGCGACGGCCTGGTGGATGAGGAACTCGGTGCGCCGCCGGGGTACGAAGACTCCGGGGTCCACGGCTATCCGCAGGCCACAGAACTCCGCCCAGCCGAGGACGTGTTCGAGAGGCAGGCCGGCGACCCGGCGGTCCACCATGGCGGTGAGGTCGGACGGAGTCCGTGCCGTGGAGATGAGCAGGTCCGCCTCGTCCTCGGCGAACACGCAACCGGCGGCCCGGAGCCTGGTGACGATGGCGGACCGGAGGCAAGGGGACAGAGGAGAAGACACGAGAGCCTTTCGGGATGCCGAAGGGTGCTCTCCCGGTCACCTATGCCCGGTGAACCGCACGGTCGTGAGATGAGAGCACCCGACCTGACACAGCGGTAATGGGTCTCACCTCCTCGATAGGTCCATTGCTGGAGGCGGCAACACTATCCGAGCCGGAGCGCGGCGCAAACACATTATGTTGAGCCGGAACAGTAAGGGAGCGGATCCTGACGCCCGCGTGTCGCCCCGGTGACCGATTCCTGCAAGACACCGGCCCGGCGGCCGGAGCAGGATGAACGCCTGATCCGCGGCCCACGGCCGGAGCGGGGGCCGGCCCTCACCGGCCCGGCCCCCCGCTTCACCGCCATCGCACACCGGGAGAATTCAGATGAACGTCGACCTTGCCGCGGCGGACGCCTTCATGGCCACGCACGCGCGTGTCCTGGACCGCCGCCGTTTCGAGGTGCTGATGGGCCAGGAGGACCCCGCCGCCGTGCTGGCCGCCCTGGACGGCCATCGCAACCCCGACGGCGGCTACGGCTGGGGCCTGGAGCCCGACCTGCGCTCCAGCGAGAGCCAGACCGGGGCCGCGGCGCACGCCTTCGAGGTGTTCGAGGACATCGCCCCTGCCACCACGTCGCGGGCCGTGGCGCTGTGCGACTGGCTGGAGTCGGTGTCCCTGCCCGACGGGGGACTGCCGTTCGTGTTGCCGCTGACCGGCACCGCCGGTTGCGCCCCCTGGTGGCGGGAAGCCGACCCCTCGGTGTCGTCGTTGCAGATCACCGCGGTGTCCGCCGCCGTCGCGCACCGCGTCGCCGTCCACGATCCCGCCGTGGCCGCCCATTCCTGGCTGGAGCGGGCCACCAGGTACTGCCTGGCCGAGATCGAGGCGGTCGAGGCGGCGCCCTCCGCGTACGTGCTGGCCTTCGCGGTGCGGTTCCTGGACGTCGTGCACGGTCGCCTGCCCGAGGCGGCCGATCTCCTGCGCCGCCTCGGCAAGTACCTTCCCGCCGACGGCCGGGTGCACGTCGAGGGTGGCACCGAGGAGGAGACGCTGCATCCGCTCGACTTCGCCCCCTACCCCGGTGGGCCGGCGCGGGAGTTGTTCGCCCCCGAGGTGATCTCCGCCGACCTCGACCGCCTGGCCGGTCTGCAACAGGAGGACGGCGGCTGGACCGTCGACTACGCCAGGATCTCGCCCGCGGGCTCTCTCGACTGGCGCGGCCACACCACGGTCCGCGCCATCGACATCCTGCGGCGGAACGCCAGGATCTGACCTGGCGATCGCGAGCCGCGAAACCGGAAGCGGGGCCGGCCCCGGTCAGTACGGCCCCGCTTCCCCCGTCACGTCCGCGACGGATCTAGCCGCAGTGTTCGAAGGGGCTGTCGTAGCCGGTGGAGCCCGCCTTGCCGCCCCACTTGACGCACTTGCCGGCTCCGGAGGCGCGTATCGGGCCGGCGTAGTAGGCGAAGTTGCCCGAGTCGGTGACGCGGGTGCTGCCCTGCACCTCCAGGTAGGCGCTGGTGGCCGTCGCGGTGCCGATGGAACTGCTCTTGATCGTGGTCACGCAGTTGTAGCCGTTGGAGCCGTTGTAGAGCAGGTAGACGGTGCCCGCCGACCCCAGTGCCGCGGAGTCGATCACGTCGTAGCCGGAACCGCACACCTCCTGCGGGGTGTACGGGTTGGTGGAACCGCCGCAGTTCTTGGAGGTCACCGTCTGGGCGGGGTAGCCGAACGTGGCCCCGTTGAAGACGGCCTTTTGAATGTTGGACGGGTAGCTGGTGCCCAGCCGGACCTCGTAGTGCAGGTGGGGCGAGATGTTGTTACCGGGCTTGCTGGTGTTGCCGACCGTGCCGATCTTCTGGCCCTGGGAGACCGTGGCACCCGCGCTCACCGAGCGCGAGTTCAGATGCGCGTAGTAGGTGGACCAGCCGCTGCCGTGGTCGATCTTGACCAGGTTCCCGAAGCCGTTGGTCGATCCCTGGTGGGCGGAGATGGAGACCGTGCCCGCCGCCGCGGCGACCACGGTGTCGCCCAGGTCGGCGTCGGCGGTACTGCCCCGGTTGAAGTCGATCTCCCATGACTGGTGCGCGCTGCTGGCGCTGGAGTTGCCCGTCCAGGCCTGTCCGCAGGGGAAGGGCAGCTGGAAGTTGGTCGCCAGGATGCTCATCTCGTCGCTCGGCGCGGGGTCCGCCGCGCTGTTGGCCGGCGCCGGGTCTCCCAGTGCCGCCGCGCCGGCGGCCGGGGCCGTGACGGCACCGCCGGCGAGACCGAGGAGCAGGGCGAACCCCGCCGTGAGTACCCCGTTGAGTCTCATGCGGATCCTTTCCCGCAGGCCCGGCGGGCCGAGCCCTGACCGGTGCCGTGCACTGTCTGTTAGTTCTCTCCGAAAGGCTCTTGCCGGGGTCCAGGGTCCGGATTAGCGATACAAAAATCATCCAAAATCGATATAAAGGCCTATCCGACCCGTACAACACAGCCCGATGAATGGTTGCAGCGCCTCCACAAGAGGAGTGAATGCGGTCATGGTGGTCGATCAGCCCACGTTCAACGTGCTCGGCACCCTCGAAGTCCGGAGCTCGGGACGGTCTCTCCGCATCGCCGGTACGAAGCCCAGGATCCTGCTGGCGTCGCTGCTGCTCAACGCGGACCGCGTGGTCGGCGCGGACCTCCTCGTCGAGGTGCTGTGGCCCCGGCAGCGGCCACGGTCCGCCCAGGCGAACCTCCGCACCTACGTGAGCTCGCTCCGGGGCGTGCTGGCGGCGGCTGGCGCGCGGATCCAGGCCCGTCCGCCCGGCTACGTGATCGAGCTGGCACCCGAACAGCTCGACGTGCTGCTTTTTGAGGACCTGCTCGCCAGGGCGCGCGCGGCGGGCCGTACGGACGAGGCCTTCGACCGGCTCCGCCGGGCGCTCGCGCTGTGGCGCGGAACACCGCTCGCCGAGCTGCCGGGCAGCCCGCTCTGGGACGGCCGCCTGCAGTCGCTGGCGGAGGCACGGCTCGGCGCCGCCGAGGAACTGGTCGCCCTGAGACTGGAGCGGGGCGACCACGCAGGCGCGATCGGCGAGCTGCGCGGGCTGCTGAAGGAGCATCCCTTCCGCGAGGACCTCTGGCGGCAGCTGATGCTCGCCCTGCACCGGAGCGGCAGGCAGGCCGAGGCCCTGCACACCTACACCACGGTCAGGCGGCAGCTGGTCACCGAGCTCGGCGTCGAACCCGGCGCGGATCTGCGCCGGGCGCACTCGGCCATCCTGGCGGGAGAACCCCTGCCCACCGTGGCCGTGCCGGGCCATCCTCCGGCTCTCGCCGCTCCCCGGCAACTCCCCTCTGACGTGCCGGACTTCACCGGCAGGGCCGAGAGCGTCGCCCTCCTCACGCGGGCGCTGACCTTCGCGGAGCGCCCGCCGGCCGGACCGCCTTCGATCGTCGTGGTCACGGGGGCACCGGGCGTGGGCAAGTCGGCGCTGGCCGTGCACTGCGCGCATGCCGTACGGGCCGGATATCCGGCAGGGCAGCTCTACCTCGATCTCCGTGGGACCGACCCGGTGCCCGCGGACCCCGGTGAGCTGCTGGCCGAGGCACTGCGGGCGCTGGGCGCCGATGCGGCGGACCTGCCGGGCACCGAACGCGAACGTGCCGCGCTCTACCGGTCCCTGCTGGCCGAGCGCCCGATGCTCGTCTTCCTCGACGACGCCGCAGACGCCGCCCAGGTACGGCCGCTGCTGCCGGGCAACGGCTGTGCGGTACTCGTGACAAGCCGGCGGCGGATCACCGAACTGCCCGGGGCGCTCCAGCTTGAACTGGACGTCCTGTCGCCGCGGGAGGCAGAGGACCTCCTGGCCGCGATCGTCGGGCCCGAGCGGCTGGAACAGGAGAGGGAGGCCGCCTCGGCGATCCTGACGGCCTGCTGCCACCTGCCGCTGGCCGTCAGGATCGCCGGGGCGCGGCTGGCGGGGCGGCCCGGCTGGTCGCTCGGAGTGCTGCGGCAGCGGCTGGAGGTCGAGTCGAACCGGCTCAGCGAGCTGCGCGCCGGGGATCTGGGAGTGCGGGTCAGCCTCGACCGTAGCTACCGGCTGCTGCCCGAGGACGCGGCACGTGCCTTTCGTGCGCTCGGCCTCCTGGGCCCGCAGTCCCTGCCCGGCTGGGTGGTCGACGCCGCACTGGGCCGGCACCGGGCCGACGAGGTGACGGATGCCCTGGTCGACGCGAACCTGCTCCAGCTGGTCGGGACCGACCCGATCGGCCAGCCGCGCTACCGGCTGTACGACCTGGTCCGCTGCAACGCCAGGGAGAAGGCCGGCGGCGCCTCGGATCGGCACGCGCTCATCAGGGTGCTCGGCGCGTGGACGGCCACCACCGAGAGCGCGACCGCGCGGCTGCCGACCACGCTCTTCAGCCTGACCTCGGCCTCGGCCACCCGCTGGCACCTGGCCGAGGACACCCTCGGCCGCCTGACCGCCGACCCGCTGTCCTGGTTCGACGCCGAGCACGACGCGCTGGTGGGGGCGGTACGCCTCGCCGCCGACGCCGGACTGGCCGGATCGGCGTGGGGGCTCGCCGCGGCACTCGTCCCCTACTTCGACCTGCGCTGCCACTTCGACGAGTGGCGCTCCACCCACCGGATCGCCCTGGAGGCCGCGTGCCTGGCCAAGGACCGCCACGGCGAGGCGGCCATGCTCCGCGGCCTGGCCCAGGTGAGCCTCTACCAGGACCGCTACGCCGAGGCGACGGAGATGTTCCGGCGATCCCTCAGGATCTTCCACGAGCTGGGGGACAGGCGGGGGGAGGCGACCTCGATCTGCGGGCTGGGGGCGGTCAACCAGTTCTGCGGCGAGAATCTCCGGGCGCTCGGGTACTTCCGGCAGGCTCTGGCCATGTTCCTCGCCATGGGAGACCAGAGCGGCGAGGCCTACGCGCGGCAGGCCATCGGGCGGGCCTGCCTGGCCTCGGGCGACCTGCGGCAGGCCTCGAACTGGCTGGACGCGGCGCTGCGGCTGGCCAGGGAGATCGGTGACTCCCATCGCGAGGGCTGCGTGTCCATGCAGTTCGGGCGGCTGCACGATCTGGGGGCGGACCCCAGCCGGGCGATGCGCTTCCAGGGGCGTGCGCTGGACATCTTCGAAGGCCTCGGCGACCTGCACTGCGGGGCCTACGCCATGCAGGGGCTGGGCGGCCTGCAGGTGGTCCGCGGTGACCGGTCGCACGCCTCCGACCAGCTGGAGCGCTCTTTGCTGATCTTCCAGCGGCTCGGAGACCGGAGCGGGGAGGCCGCCACGGTCCAGACGCTCGGCGAGCTGCACCGGTCGGCGGGCCGTACCCGCCTGGCGCGGAACTACCTCCGCCACGCCCTCGTGCTCCGCCGCGAACTGCGGGGAGGTGCCGACCTCGCCGTGGGCGCCGGTGCGCGGGACGTACCGAACTAGGGCCGGTACGGAATTCGGATCTTCAGAATGGCCCTGAGCAGCTGAAGGCCGGCGAGGTGGCTCTCGGGGGTCTTGTCGAAGCGGAAGGCCGGCCCGTGCCATCCGATGTCGTGCGGGCGGCCGTTTCGGGATGAAAGTGCGGTGTGAAGAATCAGGGAAATTAAGGAATTCACCTGAAGTGACAAGGTGATCACTGATAGACACTTTGCTGGAGGTCGGTCGCTGCAGAAGAGCCGCCCTCGTCCGAGGGGAAGGGACAAGATCCTGATCGTCGGCTTAGGCCGGTTCGAGCCTGCCTGCCCTTTCGTGACGGGCATCGACGTCGTTCTCACCGTCTCACCGTGTCGCTTGCCGGTGGCCGGGGTGATGGGCGGCGCCGGTGGTCTTCGAGCCGCCTCAGGTGAATTCCGCGGGAGGATCAACAGCCGGCGAGGGCGGCTCCGTAGCGGGTTCCTGTTCTTCGATCAGGCCGATGGGCAGCGCGCCCTCGGCGTTCCACGGGGGCTGGGTGAGCTGTTCGGAGGCGCCGTCGAACTCGGCGGCGGCCTCGGGGTGACCGTTGCCGGCCGCGCGGCTGAACAAGCTCGCGGCCGCCCAGTCCTCGTCCTTGGCCCGGTGAATCCTCGCGAGGCGATAGGCGGCCTCGGCATGACCACAGTCGCTGGCCAGCCGGTAGAAGAACATCGCGACGCTGAGCTTGCTCGGATCCGAGCATTGGTAGTGGTGGCCGTAGCGGTAGGCGAGTTCGGCAGCCGCCCGCAGGCGGTCGGGGTCATCGAACAGGCCCGGTGCGGCGGGGTGACCGGCGTCGCCGGCCTGGCGCAGCCACTGGCGCGCCTCCTGGGGCCAGCCTTTCAGCAGCGCGATGACGGCCAGGCGCATGCAGTCATCGCCGTTGCCGGCCTCGCTGTGGGTCAGCAGGCGGGTGCCGGTCCTGCCGTAGATCCGCAACAACCGCTGCCGGGCCGCGGGGAGCGGCGCGAACACGATCGTGGTACTCGACCGGCGCGGTGCTCTCCTGCCCGTCGGCCGCGCGGGCGGCAGCTGCTCGGCCTCGGGCCGTTGCGCGGGTGGGGGCGAGGCGGCGAACGGGACGGAGGCCGGTCCCGGCGGCGGCGTGGTGAGGGCCGGCCTGGCAGGCGCGGTGGGCGCAGCCGGTGGATCGGGCCGGGCGTCATGGGCGGCTCGCCAGCTCTGATACCAGGTCCGGGTGTCGCCCATGGCCTGCACATCCAGGCCGGTCTGCTCGGCGGCCACCGTACAGGCGGCCACGAAGGACGCCACCCACGCCCATGCCGGGGCGCGTTTGCGTTTGCCGGTCAGGATGTCGTGGGTAGTGCTTGGCGCCAGCCCCCTGCCCTCGTTGTCCTCTGGAATGCGCATCGACAGCGTGTGCAGTCGAGACAGCGTCGGGGAGCCAGCCAGGCCACGCAGCTCGTTGAGCTGATCGACGAAGGCGCGTAGCGCCGCAACACGATGTTGTTCAGCCATCGCCCTTAGCCGGAAATGAGTGATCCGCGATCTACAAGTAGTAGCGGGAGTCATATTGGCATTAATCGGCGGCCAGGCTGAGGGAGATCGCACATTCCGCTTCGTCCGGAATTAACGGCCGTTGACCTGTAAGTACACAGTCCGGAGGCATCCGGATGAGTCCGGATGACATCGGAGCGATCCGGATGGGTCCGGATGAGACCGGATGGAGGCGGACCGCCCCGAAGGACGCCGAAAATCCTGCCCGCCAGGCCGGGACGAAGGGATATCGGCGTCGAGAACGTAAATATTTCTCACCTTACAAAAGGGTATTTATCCGGTCTCTTCCGGACATGTTTGAACCGGTAGCGGCCCAGATGGCGGCACCTTCATCGTTGATCGCACCCCTCAGTGCCGACGATGAAGGAGAAAGCCCATGGCGCACGCCCTGACTGCTTCGCCTGCCTTTCTCCGCGTCACCGGCACCCGGCCGGGCTCCCCACCCCCGCCGTGGGTTCACAACGACGACCAGCTACTGACCTTGCTGGTGACGGTGTGGGCCTTGACCACCGGACGCATTCCGCCCAACCGCCCGGCTGACGAGCTCACCGAGACCGAGCTCATCGCGTTCTGGGCCGATGACCAGACCGCCGGATCCCCGGCGACGCCACCTCAGGAGCGACCCCGATGTTCTCCGTACCCGTGCTTCTCACCTTGACCACCACCGCGCTGGTGACGGCCATCGCCTGCGCGCTCACCCTGGCCGCCGGCACCGCCTGGCCCACTGCCCTACTCAGTGGCGGCGCCGCCGGCGCCGCCACCATGAGCCTGCTCATCCGCCTGCTCGACCAGCACCGCGACAAGCGCTGAGCGGCCGACCTCGAACCGGGCCGCGCCGGTCTGACCGGCGCTTCACCGGTTGAGTGTGAATCCTCCGGTCATGACCGCCACCGGCGCGCCCGCTCCGATCTTCATCGCCCAGGATTCCGCCATGAGGCCGAAGGAGAACAGCACCAAGGCCGGGCCGAGCAGGACGACGCTCGTCACCGACTACGCACCGGACGGATCGACGAGTGCCTGATCCGTCCGATGCACAGTACGTACAGCCCTCCCGGATCATGGTGCGGGCGGTCTAGCGTAGGCACCGTGAGTGAGCGAGTGACGAGTACGGGCCGGGTGGTGGTGCTGGTCCTGCCGGACGTGAACCTGCTGGACCTGGGCGGTCCTGCGCAGGTCTTCGACGCCGCGGCGCATCTGGGTGCCGATTACCGGCTGGAGTTCGTGTCCGATACCGAAGAGGCGGTGTCGGCACAGGGACTGAGGCTGGCCGGACTCGGCGGTCTGCCGCCGACCGAGCCCGGTGACCTGGTGCTGGTGCCGGGACCCCGGCTGAGGGATCTTCGGCCGAGCGAGCCGTTGGTTTCCGACTCGGTGACGCAATGGCTGCGTACGGCACAGCGCTGCGGGGCCCGGATAGCGTCGGTGTGCAGCGGCGCGGCGGCGTTGGGCGAGGCAGGGCTGCTGGACGGACGCCGGTGCACCACCCACTGGTCGCTCATCGAGGCGATGCGGCAGAGATATCCGGCGGCCCGGGTCCAGGACGGGGTGCTGTACGTCCACGACGGCCCGGTGAGCACCAGCGCGGGGATCTCAGCCGGGATCGATCTGGCGCTGTCGCTGGTGGAACGCGACCACGGCCCCGCCCTCGCCGCCGCGGTCGCCCGGGAACTGGTGGTCTATCTGCGGCGAAACGGTTCGGCGACCCAGATCAGTCCCTTTCTCCAGCACCGTTCGCACCTGCATCCGGCCGTCCACCGCGTACAGGACCATCTCGCCCAGCACCTGGACACCCCGCACACCCTCGCCGAGTTGGCCGCGGTGGCACACCTGTCCCCGCGCGGTCTGAGCCGGGCGTTCAGCACGTCGATCGGCATCAGCCCCCTGGAATACCAGCAGCGACTGCGCCTGGAACGGGCTTCGAGACTGCTGGCCGACACGGACCTCGGCGTGGATGCCGTAGCGAGCCGTTGCGGCTTCCGCGATGTTCGGCACTTCCGCCGCCTGTTCTCCGCCTGGTACGGGATGCCCCCGTCCGCGGCGCGCAAGCACGCGCGCTGAGCGGCATACCTCATCCTGATTCCCCTTTCACGGCGCCGATCGCGCTGCCGTGATCTCGCCATGCCTCAAAGGCCTTCACGGAAGAGAGCCTCCGGTGTCCCCTGTCCACAGCGGTCTGACCACGCCCGTCGTGCGCCGGATCGGGCGTGTCCTGCTGGGCGCCGCCTTGTTCCTCGCCTCCCTGGGCGGGATCTGCGCCGCCGGTGTCACCACCGTGATGGGCCAGAGCTACCCCCTGTCTCAGCAGCGCCCGCCTGCCCGGGGCTGGCCGGCCCCCAAGGCGATACCCGGCGGACGGATCACTGTCGCGATCGTGGTCAGCAACGCCGGTTCGGTCTCCGCCGACGTTCTCGCCCCCTACGAGGTCTTCGCCCGGTCGGAAGGATTCGCCGTCTACACCGTCGCGGCCCGGCGAACCCCGTCCCCGCTTTCCGGCGGCCTGCACCTGCTGCCCGACCACACCCTGGAAGAGATCGGGACAGGCGCCGTTTCCGAACCGGACGTGGTGGTGGTGCCCGCCGTCATCGATCCCACCGGCACGGCGGAGAA
The DNA here is from genome assembly GCF_040298085.1 of Streptosporangium sp. NPDC001681. Classification (NCBI taxonomy): domain Bacteria; kingdom Bacillati; phylum Actinomycetota; class Actinomycetes; order Streptosporangiales; family Streptosporangiaceae; genus Streptosporangium; species Streptosporangium sp. NPDC001681. Next base: position 50,117 of record NZ_JBEOZN010000014.1, read on the forward strand.
GCCGTTGCGTGAGTGGATCGCCGCGCGGTCCCGGTACGGCGCCCGCCTGCTGGGCGTCTGCGCGGGCTCGGAACTCCTCGCGGCCGCCGGTGTGCTCGACAATCGCCGGGCGACCTCCTTCTGGGCCAACATCGGCTCCCTGAAGCGGAACCACCCCAAGGTGCGCTGGCAGAGCGGCGAACGCTATGTGGAGGACGGCGCGATCACCACCACGGCGGGCATCACCTCCGGCACCGTCGGCGCGCTACGCCTGGTCGAGCGGTTCGCGGGCGCGGCGGAGGCCCAGCGGATCGGGAGCGCGCTCCACTATCCCGGCTGGAGTCTGGACGGCTCCACCGCGATCACCCCGAACCACCTCGCCCTGTCCGACCTGCCGTACGTGCTGAACGCGGCGTTCCCCTGGTGGCGCCCCACGATCGGCATCGGGCTGGTGGAGGGAGTGGGAGAGATCGACGCCGCCGCGGCGTTCGAGGTCTACTCCGGTGTCTCCTTCAGCGCCCGCGCGATCCCGATCGGCGCCACCGGAACGGTCACCACGCGGCACGGTGTGGTCCTGCTCACCGAACCAGCGGGGACGGCGGTGCCGCGTGTGGACCGGTTCGTGGTTCCGGGCGTGCGCGGCGTCCTGACGCCCGCCCTGGCGAGCTGGGCGTCAGGACGGAGTCTCACACCGGAACTGCCCGGCGGCGGCCGGCGGGACGGCGAGTTCGGTTTCGACCCGATGCTCCGTGACCTCGCCGCCCATGCCGACAGCGCCACGGCCCGGACCACCGCCAAGTTCTCCGAATATCCCGTCGGACAGCTGCGCCTTTCCGGGGCCGGCTGGCCTTGGCGTCCCACAGTGATCTTCGTCGTCGCCCTGACCGGCTCCGCCGGCGTCGGCATGCTCACCGTCGCCATACCGCGCCTGCTCCGCCGCCGTACGGCCGGCACAGTCTCGCGTTCCGGCGGGGGCGGGCCGGGGACGCCGCCGGCGCGGTAGCCAGGCTACAAGAAGTGCTGTCCGACCGGTTGCGGGTGCTAGGCGGACGCCTCCACGGCGGTCTCCTCCGCAGCCGGGGAGGTGCCGCGGGCCGAGCTCGCCAGGATGCCCCAGAGGGCGCCGGCCAGCACCACCGCGCCCCCCGCGAGTTGCTGCCAGGTCAGGGTCCCGCCCAGCAGCAGCCAGGTGGCGAGCACCGTCACGACGGGCTCCAGCATGCTGAGAATCGACGCGCGTACCGGGCCGAGCGTCGTGGCCCCGGCGAAGAACAGGGCGATCGCGAGCACCGTCGACACGAGCGCCACCGCCGTCGCCCAGACCCAGCCCGCCGGCGCGAAGCCGAGGTCCAGCCCGCCCGATGCCAGCCCGAGCAGCGCGAACGAGCCGGTGGCGAACATCGACAGGTAGGCCGTGGTGACCGAGGGGGACAGCGAGGCGGAGACCCGGCTGCCCACGATGATGTACAGGGCGTAGGCCACGGCGGCCCCGACCGCCGCGAGCAGACCGGGAACGTCGAGGCCGGTGTCCAGCCGGCCCACCACCAGGGTCAGCCCGGCCAGTGACACCAGGATCGGCCCGGCGACGGTCCAGCTCATGCGAGTGCGCTCCATCACCGCCGACAGGATGGACACGAGCGCCGGATACAGGTACAGCAGCAGTACGGCGAGGGCCGGCGAGATGCGCTGGACCGCCGTGAAGTAGAGCAGCGACTGGGCCGCGTACATGCCGCCGCCCAGCAGCGCGAGGGTCGCCCACTGCCGTCCGGTCAGCCGCCCGAGCCTGCCGCGCGCTCCCAGCCATCCGAGGAACACCGCCGTCGCGATCGCGAACCGCAGCATGAGGAGCGTCGTCACCGACATCCCCGTGCCGTACGCGAAGGAGGCGAAGACGGGCATGAGCCCGAACGCCGCCGCCGAGATCAGGATCGCCGCGACCCCGTGCCGCATCACCATCACCACCTCCGGCGATCATTGTGACCTATGGGACTTCATCTCTGTTATCGGGTACCTTCGGCGGCTGGACGGTCCTGCCACACGGTGTCCTGAGCGGCGGTGACGGTGATCGGGACGTGATCGCGCTAGGCTGAGCAGGGCCGAGGTTCCGTGCCGGTGCGGCCCGCCCGTCCTCGAGGCGCGGCACCCCGCTGCCGCCGGCGATCCCTACTCGCTGATAGGTCGTGTCGGGCATCCACCGCGTGTAGGGAGAGGCATGCGCTCGAAACAGGCGAGGTTCGAGACAGTGACCGAGCCCGTCGATCCCCCCGAGCCGCGTCGCTCGCACTACGGTGTCCTGGCGGTGATCGCCGCCGGTGGCGCGATCGGCACGGGCGCCCGTTACGGTGCCGCCCTGCTGTGGCCGACCGCGGCCGGCTCCTTCCCGTGGACCACGTTCTGCGTCAATGTGGTGGGCTGCCTGCTGATCGGGGTCCTGCTGGTGGTGCTGACCGAGGTGTGGACGGCACCGGCCTGGGTGCGGCCGTTCCTCGCCACCGGAGTGCTGGGCGGGTTCACCACCTTCTCCACCTACTGCCTGGACATCGAGCGCCTGGTCTCCGGCGGCAGGACCGGCCTGGCGCTCGGCTACCTGGCGGCGACGCTCCTGGCGGCCCTGGCCGCGGTGGTCACCGGCGCGTGGGCCACCCGCCGGCTCCTAGTGAGGAGAATGCGATGATCCCGCCTGGACGGGCGCTGCGGTTGACGATCTTCACCGACGACACCGACACCTGGCGCCACCGACCCCTGTACAGCGAGATCGTGCACCGCGCCCATGCCGCCGGGCTGGCCGGGGCATCGGTCTTCCGCGGCGTGGAGGGTTTCGGAACCACCTCGATCGTGCACACCACCCGGTTGCTGTCGATGACCGACGACCTGCCGGTGACCATCGTGATCATCGATACCGAGGAGCGGATCCGCGCCTTCCTGCCTCGGCTGGACGACCTGCTCACCGAGAGCCTGGCCGTTCTGGACGAGGTCGAGGTCGTTCGCCCCCGTGCCGGACGGGCCCAGTGAACTGGCTGCTGGTGCTGCTCGGCGGCGCGGTCGGCGCGCCGTTGCGATACCTGACCGACCGGGCCGTGCAGGCACGCCACGACACGGTCTTCCCCTGGGGCACCTTCACGGTCAACGTGGCCGGCTCGCTGATCCTGGGCGTCCTGGCCGGGGCCGCGCTGTCCGGGGTGGTGGGCACCGGCGTGCAGTTGCTGCTGGGCACCGGCTTCTGCGGGGCGCTGACCACGTACTCGACGTTCTCCTACGAGACGCTGCGGCTGGCCGAGACCGGCGCGGTGTTCTTCGCCGTCGCCAACGTCGTCGCCTCGATCGTCGCCGGCCTGGGAGCGGTGTTCGCCGGTCTCACCCTCGCCCAGGCGATCTTCGGGTGAGCCGCCCGCACGAAGGCCTGGGAACTTCGTACGGGCGGCCCTTATCGGTGGCCGGGCCTTCGGGAGCGGCACGAGAACCGACGCGGTTCACTCCCCGTCGAAGGGGTGAGCCATCTCGTCCAAGACGTCGTCCATGACCTCGCGCAGGGTTCGGGTCTCGTACTCTTCGGTCCACATGTGCGTGGCGATGCGCAGCGAGACCAGGAAGGCGGCCGCCATCACCCGAGATCGGGCGCTGGTCTCGGAGTCGCCGCCGCGCTCTGCGATGACCTGGGCGAGCTCGCGTTCGAGGTTGGCGTGGTTGGCCAGTTGCCTGGCCAGGAGCGAGGGGTGCCTCTTGGCGAGCCTGGCGCGGATCACCCACTCCCTTTCCGGTCCGCCCATTTCGCTGTAGAGATCGTGTACCGCTCCGCGCAGCGCCCGCCAGGCCGATTCCTCGGCGGGGCGGGTGCGGACCCGCTCGAGCAGCAGGCGGACGCGCTGCTCGTCGCCGTAGAGGAGGGCGTCCTCCTTGCCGGTGAAGTAGTTGGAGAAGGTTCGTCGCGAGATGTTGGCGGCGTCGGCGATGGCCTCGACGGTGACGTGGTCCAGGCCGTGCTCCACGGTCAGCCGTAGCGCGGCCTCGTGAACCGCCTGCCGCGTCTCGGCCTTCTTGCGCTCGCGCAACCCCATTGTGATCTGCATAACACGGACAGCCTAACGCCTGGCACCATACGTGCCCAGTGGGCAAACTTTCTCAATGGGCATGTATGGTGTCATGGCCTGTTCCAGTCACCCGTACGTGGAGGTCGTGTGAGCACCCAAGCGGTCATGCCGCAAAGCACGGAGCCGATGACTCATCGGCAGATTCTCGAAGCGCTCAGCGGCCTGCTTCTGGTGCTGTTCGTCGCGATGATCAGCGGCACGATCGTGTCGGTGGCGCTGCCGCAGATCATCGGCGCGCTCGACGGGACCCAGTCCCAGTACACCTGGGTGATCACCGCGTCACTGCTCGCCGCGACCGCCTCCACCCCGATCTGGGGCCGGCTGGCGGACCTGTTCAGCAAGAAGCTGCTCCTCCAGATCTCCATCGTCATCTTCATGCTCAGCTCGCTGGCCTGCGGGTTCGCGCAGAACGCCGGCCAGCTCATCGCCTTCCGCGCCATCCAGGGCCTGGGTATGGGGGCCCTGCAGGTCCTGGTCCAGGTCATCATCGCCGCGATGATCAGCCCCAAGGAGCGGGGACGCTACAACGGCTATCTGGGCGGGGTGATGGCCGTGGCCACCGTGGGTGGCCCGCTCCTCGGCGGCCTGATCGCCGACACCTCATGGCTGGGCTGGCGCTGGTGCTTCTTCGTCGCCGTGCCGTTCACGGCGATCGCCTTCGTCCTGCTGCACAAGACGCTCAAGGTGGTCTCGGTCCGCCGCCCGAATGTCAAGATCGACTACGCGGGCGCCACGCTGATCGCCGCGGGCGTCAGCGTCCTGCTCATCTGGATCACCTTCGTCGGCAACTCCTTCGACTGGATCTCCTGGCAGACCGCGGTCATGGCCGGCGGCGGGATTCTGATCCTGGCCGTCGCCACCTGGGTGGAGTCACGGGTCAGCGAGCCGGTCGTGCCGATACACATCGTCCGCAGGCGCACCCCTGCCCTGGCCATCGTGGCCAGCCTCGCGGTGGGCATGGCGATGTTCGGCGGAGCGGTCTTCCTGGGGCAGTACTTCCAGATCGGTCGTGGCTACAGCCCCACCCAGGCCGGGCTGCTGACCATCCCGATGATGTTCGGCGTGCTGCTCTCCTCCACGATCTCCGGGCGGCTCGTGTCCAAGAGCGGCAAGGTCAAGCCGTACATCGTGACGGGTTCCGTGGTGCTCACCCTCGGATTCCTCGGCCTGTCCCTCATCGACCACGAGACCTCGCTGGTGCTCATCTCGGCCGCGATGATGCTGGTCGGCATCGGCGTCGGCATGTCCATGCAGAACCTGGTGCTGGTCATCCAGAACGTCGTCCCGCTGCGGGAACTGGGCGCCGCCAGTGGCGCCATCACCTTCTTCCGCTCGCTGGGCGGCACCATCGGAGTCTCGGTGCTGGGCGCGGTCCTGGCCAGCCGGGTGGCCACCGGTATCGCCGAGGGCTTCGCGAAGGCGGGCATCCGGCCGTCCGGCTCCGGGGGCAGCACCCTCAACCTTGAGGCGCTGCCCGAAGCCGCGAGGACCGTCGTGCGCGCGGCGTACGGCGATGCCACCGGGCACATCTTCCTGATCTCCGCCGCGATCGCCGCGGTGGGCGTCGTCGCCGTGCTCCTCCTCAAGCCGACCAGGCTGCGCGACACCGTGGACCTGGCGGATTGAGTGGATGACGACGGCCCGCCCCGCGAGGTCGCGGGGCGGGCCGTCACCGTCCTGCCCCGCCCGGGCTCACCGGGCGGGACCCGGCACGGTCACTCCTCCTCTTCCTCGTCTTCGAAGATCTCCTCGACCAGCTCGGCGGCCACGTAGCCGCCGACCAGGCCGGCCGCGCCGGCGGCCACCACCGCTCCCATTCCCGGGCCGCCGTGACCACCGTGACCGCCGTGGTGACCACCCTGGTGGGCGTACGGGTCGTGGCCACCGCCGTGGGCGTACGGGGCGTGGCCGCCCTGGTGGGCGTACGGGGCGTGGCCGCCGTAGTGACCGCCGCCGCCGTGCGAGTACTGGGACAGCGCGGCCAGCCAGCCGTTGATCTCCGAGGCCCAGTCGCGGTGCGCCGCCTCCTGGTGGCTGGTCTGCCAGCGGCCGAAGGCGTCACCGCCGGAGCCGTAGCCGCCGGTACGCTTGTCGGCCTCCAGGACGATGTCCAGCCCACCAGGGTTGGCGATGAAGGTCAGCTCGACCTCGTTGATCTGCCCGGAGTAGGCGGGCGGCGGGTAGAACTCGATCTCCTGGTAGAACGGCAGCTGCTGGCTCACCCCGTAGATGTGGCCATGCTCCAGGTCGGCGCTCTTGAAGTGGAAGCCGAGCTGGGAGAACGCCCGCAGGAACGCCTCCTGGGAGGCCAGCGGCTCGATCTCGACCGGGTCCATGTCGCCCTTGTCGACCGCCGCGGCGATCGCCAGCTCGGTGCGCACCCCCATGCCCATGCCGTGCAGGTGCTGCCCGGCGATCTCGGTGATCGGCGCCTCCCAGGGGACGGGGAACTGGAAGGGGACGGTCCTGTCCTCCCCGCTGCGCAGCCGGAACGGTCCAGAGACCTGTGTACGGTGAAGTTCCATCAGGCCGATCTGCTCACCCTCGCCGTGCTCAGATTCCACCCGGGTGACCAGGCCAAGCGTGATGTACTCGATGTCGGCGTCGAAGTCGCCGCCCTTGATCCTTACCTCGCCGCGCAGCAGCCCACCGGGTTGCACGCGGGGGGTGGACAGGACGGTGTCCACCGACGGGGCCCCGACACCGAAGGCTCCCAGCATCCGTTTGAAGATCACGGCTTCCTCTCCTGCTCGTCCGTTGAACGTGACCGAAGAGCAAACGATCACCAGGTGTTCTGGGTTCCCGGCCTCTGCCGCAGTCAGGCGGCGAAGCCGGTGATGTCGCGGTCGTGGTGGCGGTGGACGGCGATCGCCTCGGCGAACGCCTCGCTGAGGCCGTCGCCTCCGGTGACCACCCCCGGGGATCCGGGGAGCGCCGCCGTCTCCAGCAGCGTCGTGCCCGAGCCGACCGCGCCGATGGCCTTGCCGTGCTTGAAAGCCTCCCTGACGAAGTGGACGGCGTTCCCGACGGCCGACAGGGCCGCGCCGTCGGTCAGCAGGACCGCGTCGTAGAGCACCGAGGAGACCGTTCCCAAAGAACGGTCCACGCTCAGCGGTCCGGCCTGACCCTCGTGCGGCGCCAGCACCTCGCAGATCGCTCCCCGGTCTTCGAGCGCCTGCCGCACCGGGGCCAGGGCGTCCGCGTCGCTTCCGTCGGCCGCCAGGATCGCGACCTTGCGGGTGGCGATACCGGCCGGTGGCTGGGCGGCCTGGCTCAGCGCGGGAGAGGCCAGGTCATGACCGTCCTGGGCCGGTGGGACCGGCAGGCCCAGCCCCTGGGCCACCCGGGTGGCCAGCTCCGTGTGGACACCGGCGAGCTGGGCGAGGACGCCTTCCCTGATGGGCTTGCGCCGCACATGGCCCAGCTCGAACAGGAAGGCCGCGACGATGTGGTCACGCTCCCAGCCCGACATGCTGTTCCAGAACAGCCGGGCCTGACCGTGGTGGTCGGCGAAGCTGGGGCTGCGCTCGCGGATCTTCCGTCCGTCCACCCGCTCCTGGTAGTGGACGTAGCCGTCCCCGGCCATGGGGCAGCCGCCACTGATCGAGTTGATCGAGTAACTGGTGCGGGAGGTGTGGATGGCGCCCTGGTGGTAACCGTCGCGCTGGTCGTTGTTGACCGTGGCCACCGGCCGGTTGACCGGGATCTGCGCGAAGTTGGGGCCACCGAGCCTGATGAGCTGTGTGTCGAGATAGGAGAACAGCCTGGCCTGCAGCAGCGGGTCGTTGGTGAAGTCGATGCCCGGCACCACGTTGGCCACGTGAAAGGCGACCTGCTCGGTCTCGGCGAAGAAGTTGTCGGGGTTGCGGTCGAGCACCAGCGTGCCCACCGGGCGCAGCGGCACCACCTCCTCCGGGATGATCTTCGTCGCGTCGAGCAGGTCGAAGTCGAACTCGTGCTCCCGTTCCTCGGGCACGAGCTGCACGGCCAGTTCCCAGCGCGCCGGGGTACCGGCCTCGATCGTGTCCCACAGGTCACGCCGGTTGAAGTCGGGGTCGTTGCCCTGCAGGCGCAGTACCTCGTCCCACACCAGCGAGTGGGTACCGAGCTCGGGCCGCCAGTGGAACTTGACGAACGTACCGCGCCCTTCGGCGTTGACCAGCCGGAAGGTGTGCACTCCGAAGCCCTGCATCATCCGGTAGCTGCGCGGGATGGCCCGATCGCTCATCAGCCACATGATCATGTGCAGTGTCTCCGGCTGGAGCTGGACGAAGTCCCAGAAGGTGTCGTGGGCCGACTGCGCCTGCGGGATCTCGTTGTGCGGCTCGGGCTTGACCGCGTGCACGAAGTCGGGGAACTTGATGCCGTCCTGGATGAAGAAGACGGGGAAGTTGTTGCCGACCAGGTCGAAGTTGCCCTGCTCGGTGTAGAACTTGGTCGCGAAACCGCGCACGTCCCGCACCGTGTCGGCCGAGCCGCGTGAGCCCGCCACTGTGGAGAACCTGACGAACACCGGAGTCGTGAGCGAGGTGTCGCACAGGAAACGCGCCGAGGTGAACTCCTCCAGCGAGTCATGGAGCCGGAAGTAACCGTAGGCTCCGGCGCCCCTGGCGTGCACCACGCGCTCGGGGATGCGTTCGTGGTCGAACCTGGTGATCTTCTCCCGGAAGTGGAAGTCCTCCATCAGCGTCGGGCCGCGCACTCCGGCTCTCAGGGAGTTGTCGCTGTCCTCGACGCGAATGCCCTGGTCGGTCGTGAGCGGGCCGTCGTCTGCGTTGACGCGGTACCGGTCGAGCTGGCGGCTCTTCGCCGTCTCCTCGCTTGACATATCCGTGCTCCTGAGTAGCTGGCCATCAAACAATCACCTGTTGCCCAGCTGCCGAGTGGATATCCGCGCTGCTCAGCCTGGCCACGGTAAGCGGATGGGCCGTTTTCTCCCGGGCGGCGCCGATGGGGCACGGAGGTACCGCCCGCCGACTCGGCGGCGGGCGAATGTCCTGCCGGTTGTCACGAAGTGTGCCGGATGCGCCGTCCGGTGATCTCGCTGGGGAAGATCCTGAGATAGAGCTCGCGGTCGCCGCCCGCCCAGGGCTCGACTCCCGAGGCGGCGGCCTCGGCCTGCTCGTCGGCGGAGACGTGGTGGGCGCCACCTCGGATGAGCACGCTCCATCCTTCGCGGGCGGCGTCGTCGATCCGGTCGATCTCGAATGAGATCTTGAACTCGACCCCCTGGACGCCGGTGCGCAGGTTGCTGTCGAGGGGGCCGCCGACCGCGGTGCGGACGATCACCGAGTTGTCGTGCAGTACGTAGTTGACCGGCAGGATCGTCAGTCCCGCGGGCTCCTCGAAGGCAACCCTGCCGACGCCGCCGGGGGAGATCAGCCGCAGGCACTCCTCGGGCTGCAGCTTCTCCAGGTGGGCGTGGGGGGCGGGGCGGCCGTGCCCGGAGGGCAGGTTCATCGTCGCGCCGAGGAGCTCCTCAATGTCGGTGTTCAGGGCGGTGGCCAGTTTGCGCACGGTGTCGAGGGTGGGGGAGGCGGCGGTCTCCTCCAGATAGCCGAGATATCCGGGGTCGATGCCGGCCCGGTCGGCCAGTTGCTCGCGGCTCAGCTGCAACTCCTCGCGTCGCCTGGCCAGCCGGCGGCCCAGGTCGCCCGGGGTTGCCATATGTTCGGTCATCAAAATCTCCCATTAGAACAGAACGAGCAAAGATCTGGCATCGTCAATCTGACCGTGCAGGGGCTTTGCGGGTTTTTCGGCCACCGCCCCTCTCCCCTTCCGAGAGGAAAACAGTACCCGGCGGGGCGGCGGGCCGCCTCGGGGTGAATCGCCCTCGCGGGGGATGTTCCCCTCAGCCGGTATTCCACCACGGGCAGGGTACGAAGATGGGGGCCGGAAGTCCCCGGCGAGCGGGTCTTTCGGCCACTGCGGAGAACGTGGGGAACCGGTCTGATGGAGGGGAGAGGCGGAGGGGGAGAAGATGACAGCGCAGGTGGTGGGTACGGAAGGCTCGCCTTCCTGGTGGGCCGGTGACGACGCCGTGCCGGGTTCGACGACACGCCATGCCCGGGGTGAGTCGTGATGGACGTGCAGAGCCTCAGGGTGGCGCGGGTGATGAGCCGGACGCTGGTCGTCGTCGAACCCGACGAGTCCCCGCTCATGGCCTGGGAGATCATGCGTCGCGCGGGTGTCCATCACCTGCCGGTCGTCGACCGGAACGGCTGCCTGCGCGGTGTCCTCACCCAGGAGGATCTCGCCGCCCGCTGGTCAGGCGGCCCGGTCGAACAGTCGCGCGCTCAGGTCGACTCGTTGCTGGCCGAGCACCGCTGCCCGCACACCACCCTCGACGCGCGCCTGGTCGACGCGGCGGCGGCCATGATCGGCGCCGGTGTCGACGCGGTCCCCGTGCTGGGGGAGTCCAACAGGCTGGTGGGCATGGTGACCGTCACCGACGTGCTGCGGGCCGTGGCCGGCCTGATCACCGAGGAGGAGGAGCCGCCGGAGCTGATGACGGGGATGTTCCGCCTGGTCCCCGTCCTGCCCAGGTCCCACGGGGCTGACGATTCCTTTACCCGTGATGGAGGTTGAGTCATGATCGCTCGCACCACCGAGGAGATCACCTCGGCGATCCACACGGCGATCCAGGCCGCCGTGTGGGCACCATCGGTGCACAATACTCAACCGTGGTCCTTCACCGTCGACGGTGAGGAGATCGCCCTGCGGGCCGACAGCGAGCGGAAACTACGGCTCGGCGATCCCGAGGGCCGGGAAATGCTGATCAGCTGCGGCGCCGCCCTGATGAACGTGCGGCTCGCGTTGCGCGTGCTCGGCTGCGAACCGCAGATGCGCGTGCTGCCCGACCCCGACCGCCCCGCCCTGCTGGCGACGGTACGGATGGGGGCGGCCGTCGCCACGGACGAGCACACCCGGCTGCTGTACGCCGAGATCGAACGCCGCCGCACCCACCGCGCCGGATTCACCGAGGTGCCCGTGGCGGACCGTCTCATCGAGGCGTTCGTCTGCCAGGCGAGCGCCGAGGGGGCACGGTTGACGCCGGTCAAGTCCGAGGCCGCCGTCCGGGTGCTCGCCGCGCTCACCTGCGCCGCCGAGGACGTGCAGTCCCAGAACCGGCTGCTCACCCTGGAGATGATCCGCTGGGCACAGCCGCCGGGAAGCCCCCGCACGGACGGGGTTCCGGCGCGGGGCTACCCACGCGAGCCCAGACGGACCCGTCCGCACTTCGCCCAGCGCGACTACACCCACGGTCACCCCTGGGGCGACGACGCCGACCAGTTCCGCTCCACCTCAACCGGAACCGTGGCGGTGCTGACCACGCCGGGGGACTCCCGCGAGGACTGGATCGTGGCGGGCCAGGCGTTACAGCGGGTCCTGCTGCACGCCTCCGCCTACGACGTCAGCGCCGCCTTCCACACCCAGGCGCTGGAGATGTTCCACCTGCGGGAGTTCCTGCGGCAGGAACTGCTGTCGGGCGAGCACCCCCAAATGATCATGCGCCTGGGCTTCACCTCCGACGAGAGCGAGGGCATCCGGCGGCCGGTCACCGATGTGCTGGAAGAACGCGGGCCGGGCTGATCCGAAGGTCACGAAGGAGCGGCGGGGGCGGCCGGGTCCCCGATGCCCTCACGGCTCGATCAGGCCCGCGCGGATGGCGTACCTGGTGAGGTCGAGCCGGTCGCGCATGCCGAGTTTCTGCAGGATGTTGGCCCGATGCCGATCGACTGTCTTCGCGCTGATGAACAGGGTCTCGGCGATCTGCTTGGCCGAGTTGCCCTCGGCGATCAGCTTGACGATCTCCTCCTCGCGCGGGGTCAGGATGCTCTCCGGAATCGCCTCTCCCAGCCTGTCGCGCTGCAGGTAGTGCCGGATCAGGGCGGTGACGGCGCCCGGATACAGGAACGGCTCGCCTCGCATCGCCGCCCTGCACGCCTCCAGCAGGTCGCGGTCGGCCACCGACTTCAGCACGTACCCCGAGGCCCCCGCCTTGAGCGCCTCGAAGAAGTACTGCTCGTTGTCGTACATCGACAGGATCAGCAGCCGGATGCCGGGCGCGCGCCGTGAGATCTCGCGGGCCGCCTGCAGGCCGGTCATCCGCGGCATCGCGATGTCGAGGATCGCCAGGTCGACCGCCTCAGGTACGGCCGCCTCCACCGCCTCGGCGCCGTTGGCGGCCTCGGCCACCACGGTGAGGTCGGGCTCGGCGTCCAGAATCAGCCGCAGCCCGCGGCGGACCAGGGCGTGGTCGTCGGCCAGCAGGATCCTGGTGGGGTTCATCGGCTTCCTTGTTTGTTCTCGGCCGGCACGGTGAGCCGGACGTCGGTGCCGCCGCCCTGGGGAGAGGTCACGGTCAGGCGGGCGCCGATGAGCATGGCGCGCTCGCGCATCCCGCGGATCCCCGCCCCGTCCTGGCGCACGCCACCGCGGCCGTTGTCGGTGATGCGCAACTCCAGGCCGCTGGGCCCCGTGGTCAGGGACAGCTCGACTCGGGAGGCGCAGGCGTGCCTGGCCGCGTTGGTCAGGCCCTCCTGGGCGATGCGGTAAATGACCAGTTCGACGTCCTCGCTCAGCGAGGGCAGTTCCGGATCGACCCTGCGGGTCACCGGAACGCCGCTGCTCTGGGAGAAGTCGCTGCTCAGCGCGTTGAGGGCGCTCTGCAGGCCGAGATCCTCCAGCACGCCGGGGCGCAGGCGGCGGGCGACCTGCCCCACCTCGTCCAGGCTGGCGCGGACGCTCTCCTGCACCCCGCGCAGCTCCTCCCGTAGATCGTCGGGTGCACGGTCGGCGGCGTGTTTGAGGCTCAGCAGGACCACGGTGAGGCTCTGGCCGATCTCGTCGTGCAGCTCGCGGGCGATGCGCCGTCGCTCACCCTCCTGCGCGGCCAGGGCATGGGCGCTGCTGGCGCTGTGCTCGGCCTCCAGCCGGTCCAGCATCGCGTTGAACGTGTCGATCAGGTGGGTCAGGTCGCCGTTGCCGTCGCTGGGCAGCCGGTCCAGCGGATGCAGCAGATTCACCCGCTGCATCAGGGCCGTGAGCGCCTCGAGCGGGGCCAGGCTGGTGCGCAGAAGCAGCGCGTTGGCGGCCAGTATCAGCGCCAGGCCGACCGTCAGCACCGGGATCTCGGTCAGCAGCACCGGCGAGGACACGGTGGCGGGGGAGAGCGCGAGCACCAGCGTGCCGACCGTGAAGACCAGCCCGTTGATCACGAACAGGCGTTTGAACAGGATGCGCGCCGGGCTGCGCGTTCCTGCCACCTTTTCGGGGCGCTCGCTCATCTCATCAGCCTCCCGGCCGCCGAACGGCTTGTCCATGGGGGGCGTCTCCCATCTTCTCGTGCCGCTTCTGCACGTTCCACCCCTGATCAGATGGGTGCTGGCCCTGATGGTGACAGAGCCGCGACACCGATGGGATGGAGGGGCGGCGGACACCAACAGGCAGGAGAGGCGATGAGTACCAACGATGTCGGCATCCTCTGGTTGGAAGCCGCCACCCGTGACGGTGTCACGATAACCGTCAACGCGGTCGCCCGGGCTCTGGTCACCGATCCCGCGGCGTGCGCCTCCTATCCGGGTTCGCCGGGCGCCGCCATGCTGGCCGCAGCCGAAGCCGAGATCCGCCGGTACGTCGGGGAGCGCGACCTGTCGCGGCTGTCCCGGTGTGTCGATCTCGCCGGCGACGCCTATGACGGGGCCTGCCACTGGGGCGTCGAGGTGACGCTCGTGGCACTCACCCGTGTCGAGGTGCGACTCCAGGAGGACCTGATCCGCTGGGCGGAACGACTCGCCTCGTGACCGCGGCTTCGAGTGGAAGGGAGTGACCACCGATATGAACATCACACGTACGACTGTGCCCGGTGAAGGGGTCCTGTTCCACTTCGTCACCCGAGACGGCCAGAACCTGGCGGTCATGGTGGACAGGAACGGATCCCGGCGGATCTTGGTGTACGGCGGGGGTGATGAGCCCTCGCAGGCCATCCACCTGGCGCAGGACGAGGCCGACCAGATCGCCCAGGTCCTGCACAGCCGGTCGGTGGACGACAGGCTGGCCATCCTCGAACAGCGGATGGCCGAGATCGCAGGAGGGACACCGTGAGCACGCCGCCCGCGGTGCGCCATCTCACCCGACAGGAAGGTGCCATGCAAGCGCGCGACATCGCGGTGAGCCTTCCGACGGTCACCACGAGTGACTCCGTCGCGAAGGCCGTACGGGTCATGGTGATCGGCCGCCTGCCCGGACTCATCATCGTGGACGACCGCTCGCGGCCCAAGCTGGTACTTCCGGGCACCCAGGTGCTGAGGCTGGCCGTGCCCGGCTCCTACCAGGAGGATCCCGCGCTGGCCAGGACCATCGACGAGGCCTACGCGGACCAGTTCTGGCAGGACCTGGGCAATCGCACGGTCGGTGACTGCCTGCCGCGCGAGCACGCCAGGCCGGTGACCGTCCCGGTGGACGCGAACCTGCTTGAGGTGGCCGCGCTGATGGCCAGGATACGCAGTCCGATCGTGGCAGTGGTGGAACGTGACGGCTCGCTGGCCGGGGCGATCACCCTGGAGCGGCTCCTCACCAGCCTGGCCGTCTTCGGCCTCGGTGAGTCTTGAGCGCGCTGCTCGCCCTAGGGATCTTCCTCGTCGCGTTCTTCTTCATCGCCACCGAAAAGGCGAACAAGGTCAAGGTGGTCCTTGTCGCCGCGGGCGCGATGGCGGTTCTGGGGCTGATACCGGGCTCCGAGGTGTTCTTCTCCGAGCACGAGGGCATCGACTGGAACGTCATCTTCCTGCTACTCGGAATGATGATCATCGTAGGGATCATCAAGCAGACAGGGATCTTCGACTACCTGGCCATCTGGGCGGCGAAACGTTCCAAAGGCGATCCCTACCGGCTCATGGTCATGCTGATGGTGATCACCGCCATCGCCTCGCCCTTCCTCGACAACGTCACCACGATCATGCTGGTGGCGCCGGTCACGGTGGTCGTGTGCGACCGGCTGCGGATTCCGGCCCAGCCGTACCTGATCGCGGAGGTGCTGGCCTCCAACATCGGCGGTGCGGCGACCCTCATCGGAGATCCGCCCAACATCATCATCGGCAGCAGGGCGGGACTGACGTTCAACGACTTCCTGGTGCACATGGCGCCCGTCGTGGTCGTCATCTTCGTCGCCTTCGTGCTGCTGACCAAGGTGCTGTTCAGAGGGTCCTTCCAGTACAACCCCGAGCATGTCGCCGCGGTGATGGCACTGCAGGAGCGGCGGGCGATCACCGATCCCAAGCTGCTCGTGCGCTGCCTGGCGGTGCTCGCCGCGGTGGTGGTGGGGTTCGGGCTGCACGCGGTGCTGCACATCGAGCCGTCCATCGTGGCGCTCGTGGGAGCGGGAGTGATGCTCCTGCTGTCGCGGGTCTCGGTCTCCGAGGTGCTGTCGGAAGTCGAGTGGCCGACGCTGGTGTTCTTCATCGGGTTGTTCGTGATGGTCGCGGGTCTGGTCGAGACCGGCGTGATCGCGACGGTGGGCACGTGGGCGATCGAGGCGGTCGGCGACGACTACTTCCTCGCGGCGACGTCGCTGCTGTTCGGTTCCAGCGTGCTGGGCGCGTTCTTCGACAACATCCCGTATGTCGCGACGATGGCACCGATCGTCGAGGGGATCGTGGCGCAGGCACCCGACGCGGCGACCGGACAGGCGCTGTGGTGGGCGTTCGCGCTGGGTGCCGACTTCGGCGGCAACGGTACGGCGGTGGCGGCCAGCGCGAACGTGGTCGCGATCGGGATCGCGGCGCGGACGGGCCACCCGATCAGTTTCTGGCAGTTCACCAAGTACGGAATCGTGGTGACGGTGCTGAGCACGCTCATGGCCTGGGCGTACGTCTGGCTGCGTTACTTCATGTGACATCCTCCCCCTCCCACGGGAGGGGGATTTCAGTCGAGCCGGCGTACACCACCCGCGGACTCGCCCGGCGGCTGCGTGGAGTGGTTCTGGGGCAGCCGGGCCCGCACCGACGAGCTCACCGCCGGCCTGCGCACCTGACGGGACACCCGCCGGGAGCGTCCTTGGCCGCTCCCGGCGCCCCGTCATACCGGGTCCCCGCCCGACCTCCCCTGTCCACGCCGGTTCCGGGCGGCTATTTCGAGCTGCTCGTCCGTTTCGCGAGGACCATGTTCCGGAGAACCGTCCCGGTCCGAGGCCGGGGCTCACTCCGGGTGCGGTCGTGCCGCGGCCGTCTCGGGCGTGGCCGGTGGTGGGGCCAGCAGGGACCGTATCTCCTGAGAGGTGAGAGTGCCGCCGCGTTCGAACCCGGCGGTGAAGCGGTCCGCGCCCAGCGCTTCACGCACCCGTGTGGTGATCCGGTCGATGTCGCCGCGTTCCGTGGGAGGCGGTGGGGAGTTCGACGCGCGGGCCGCGGACCCCGCACCCAGGAGCAGGGCGGCGCCGTCGTGGTCTCCGGCGAGGGCCAGTGCCCCGGCCAGGCCCTCCAGGGTGCCCGGCATCTCACGGGAGCTTTCGAATCTGGCCGCGAGGTCGATGGACTTCAGATGCGAGGCGAGGGCCGCGGCGGCGTCGCCACGCTGCTCGGCGACGAATCCCAGCTCGCTCATGATCATGGGGAGGTACGGGGGCGGAGTCTCCTCCGCGCTCTGCTCGGGGGCACCGTTCAACAGGTCGCGCAGGTGGGTCTCGGCGAGATCGAGAAGATCCTCCCTACGGGCCGCGAAGGCGAGCCCCATCGTGGCGAAGATCTGCGCGGTCCGGTGGCCCTGCTCGGCCGCCAGCCGTAGTGCCCGCTCACAGGTCTCCCTGGCCTGGGCGTAGTCGCCGCGTTGCAGGGCGGTCCAGCCGAGCCAGGCCAGCCGCCCGGCGACCTCGGGCCAGAGTCCGAGTTCTTCCGCCATGCGCAGGCCGTCCCGGTGCAGCCGGTCGGCCCGCTGGAGATCACCGGTCATCTCGGCCAGAGCGCCGAGCCAGCCGGTGGCCTCCAGCCTGCCCCAGCGGTCGCCGAGCTCGCCGAACAGCTCCGCGCTCCGTTCGCCGTCGCGTCCGAGCGCGGCCAGGTCACCTCGTACGTGCGCGAGCTTGGCCCGGGTGGCGAGGGCCGCGGCCGTCCCCCACCGGTCACCGGCCGCCTGGAAGGCCGGCAGCGCCTGGTCCAGCAGGTCCTCCGCGACCGACAGGTCGCCCAGGTCGATGCCGGTGTGGGCCAGAAACCACTCGGCCCTGGCACGCCCGGCGGGATCGCCCGCGTCCTCGTACATCGACAGGGCCGCGCGGCGGCGATCCTCTCGATCCGCGACGTCACCGTGGAGGAAACCGATTCCGGTCTCCCAGGCCAGCGCACCGGCGCGGAGCGCGGAGGTCCGGGAGGCGGACGCCTCGTCGGCGAGGGCCAGTGCGGAGGCCAGGGATCGCCGGGCTTCGGTCAGCCGTCCACGCAGCAACCAGTACCAGGCCATCGCGTTGACCAGGCGTAGCGCGCCGGCCGCGTCCTTCGCGCCGAGGGCGGTGTCGAGCGCGGTGCGGATGTTGGCGGTCTCCGTGTCCAGGCGGTGCAGCCAGCGTTGCTGCCGGTGTCCGTACAGGTGCGGCGCGGCCTGTTCGGCGAGGTCGGTGTAGTGGTGCCGGTGGCGTTGTCGCAGGCGTTCGAGCTCGCCTGTCCGGCGGAGATGTTCGGCGCAGTAGGCGGCGACCGATTCCAGGAGACGGTAGCGGGGGCCGTCGGCGGTGTGGACGACGGTGACCAGGGAGCGGTCTACCAGGCGTGCCAGGAGGTCGGGGACGTCGGCGGAGGCGAGGTCCTCGGCGGCGCAGACGTTCTCCGCGGCGTGCAGGGTGCAGTCGCCGGTGTGAACGGCCAGGCGCTGGAGGGTGAGACGTTCCGGATGGGTAAGGAGCTCCCAGCTCCAGTCGATCATGGCGTGCAGGGTCTGCTGGCGGGGTGGGGCGCCGCGGTGCCCGCCTGCCAGGAGGCGGAAGCGGTCGTCGAGGCGGTCGACGAGGTTGTGGACTCCCAGGGCGCGGACCCTGGTGGCGGCCAGTTCCAGGGCCAGCGGGATGCCGTCCAGGCGGCGGCAGAGCGTCGCGACCGCCGGGGCGGTGTCGGCGTCCAGGGTGAAATCCCTGCCGGCGGCGGACGCCCGGGCGACGAACAGCTGTACGGAACCGGTTTTTCGCAGTGTCGGCAGGTCGGTCTCGGTGAGGCGGGGCGTGTCCAGGGGCGGGACGTTCCAGATCACCTCGCCGGTCAGTGCGAGCGGTTCCTGGCTGGTGGCGAGGATGCGCAGCGCGGGGACGGCCTCAAGCAGGTGCCGGACGAGTTCGGCGGCCGGTTCGACGAGGTGCTCGCAGTTGTCGAGCACGAGGAGCAGCCGCCGGGAGCTCAGGGCGCCGGTGAGCCGGTCTCGAGGTGACATCGGCTCCGATGGGGCGAGGGGGGCTCGGATGTCCAGCACCGTCATGATCGTTTCAGCGAGCCGGGACACCGCGTCCGACGCCCCGGACCGGTCGAGCGAGGCGAGCTCGACCAGCCACACGCCGTCGGGAAAGGGGACGGCGGGCGACTCGGGGGAGGGGCCGGTCAGGTGTCCGGCGACTTTGACGGCGAGGCGGGTCTTGCCCACTCCGCCGGGACCGGTGAGGGTGACCAGGCGGTTGGCGCCCAGCAGGGCGCGGAGCTCGGTGGCCGCGTGGTCTCTGCCGATCAGGGGGGTGAGAGGGGTGGGCAGGTTGGTGGCGGGTCCGGCGGCGCTGGTGGGTGGCGCCGGCGGGTCGAGGGCGGGGTCCTGGGTGAGGATGGCCCGATGCAGGGTGCCGAGGTCGGCGCCGGGGGTGAGGCCGAGCTCGTCGGCGAGGTGGTCGCGGAGTTCCTCGTAGCTGCGGAGTGCCTCTGTCTGCCGTCCGGAGCGGTAGAGGGCGCGCATGTGGGCGGCGCGCAGCCGTTCTCGCAGGGGATGCCGGGTGAGCAGATCGCCCAGTTCGGCGGCGAGCCGGGCATGCTCACCGAGGGTGAGGCGGGTCTCCGCGTGGTCTTCGTGGGCGGTGAGCAACTCCTCGTGCAGGCGCGCGACGGTGGGGCCGGTGAAGGGTTCGTCGGCGAAGTCGGCCAGGGCGGGGCCGCGCCACAGGGCGAGCGCGTCGGTGAGCAGCGCCGCTCTGGTCCGCGGGTCGCCGGTCCTTCCCGCCTCGGCGACCAGCGACCGGAAGCCGTCGGCGTCGGTGTCGGCCTTCAGCAGATATCCAGCCGGGTGGTGTGCGACCAGCTCCCGGCCACCGGGTTCGGCGTCCTCCAGCGCGCGCCGTAGCTGCGAGACCCTGACCTGCAGAGTGCCTGCGGGATTGGCCGGCGGGTCCTCGCCCCACAGGTCGTCGATCAGCCGGTCGGCGGGCACCGGGCGTCCCTCGTGCAGGAGCAGGTCGGCCAGCAGGGCGCGGACCTTCACCCCGGGGATCGTGACGGGTCGTCCGTCCGTCGTCCACACGGCCAGTGGCCCCAGTATCCCAAAGCGCATGATCGACACGATAACCCGACATAGGAGAACGGCTTACCGGGTTCGTGTCGATCACAACAGCCGACGGTAAGTCCGCGAGAAGAAGACCGTAAGTCCCTCCAGACAGGATGGAGCACATCGAGCCGGACACGGAGGCGAAGGAGGCCGGAGATGGCGGAGACGCATGAGAGCGACCGGTTGAGGGTGGCGGTCATCGTCGGCAGCACCCGTCGCGGACGGTTCGGTCCCACGGTGGCGGCCTGGTTCGTGGCGCGGGCGCGCAGGCGGGCCGACCTGGAGATCGATCTGATCGATCTGGCCGAGGTCGCCCTGCCCGGCACGCTCACGGCCGAGGACGAGGCGCCGCCCGCCCCGGTGGCGGCGCTGGCACCGCGCCTGGCCGATGCCGACGCGTTCGTGGTGGTGACTCCCGAGTACAACCGGAGCTTTCCCGCTCCGCTCAAGAGCGCCATCGACTGGTTCTACCCGGAGTGGCGGGCCAAGCCCGTCGCGTTCGTCTCCTACGGCAACGACTCCGGCGGTCTGCTGGCCGCCGCGCAGCTGCGTGAGGTGTTCACCGAGCTGCACGCGGTGGCCATCCGCGACGGTGTCGCGCTGCCCCGCTACTGGGAGCAGTTCGCCGCCGACGGCAGCTGGCCCAGAGTCGGCGCGCCGTGTGACACCGCGGTCAAGACCACTCTGGACCAGCTGACCTGGTGGGCCCACGCACTACGCGAGGCCCGCGCCAGACGTCCCTACACCGTCTGAACCACGCAGGACACGACCGTAGGAAATCCCTCGCGCCGCGGAAGACCGCGGGGCGTTTCACCCAACAGCGCGTTCGCCGAACGCCGGAATCACGGAGACACCAATGGGTAAGGTCATCACTTCGACCTACGCGACGCTCGACGGTTTCATCGACAACCCCCATCTGTGGTCCATGCAGTACGCGAACGCGGAGAGCGGCGAGTACGCCCTCGGCCTGCTCTTCGCCGCCGACGCCCTCCTGCTGGGACGGGTCACCTACGACGGTATGGCGCAGGCCTGGCCGTCGATGAGCGGCAACCCCTACGCCGACCGGGTGAACGACATTCCCAAGTACGTGGTCTCCTCGACCCTGGAGAAGGCCGAGTGGAACAACTCGACGATCATCCACGGAGACGACCTCGTCACCGAGGTGGCCAAGCTGAGGGAGCAGCTCGACGGGAACATCCTGATCTGGGGCTGTGGCCGGCTCACCGACACGCTCATGGAGCACGGCCTCCTCGACGAGTACCGGATCTGGCTCTACCCGGTCGTCCGCGGCCAGGGGGAGCGGCTGTTCCGTGAGGGCACCGAGGCGACCCTGGAGCTCACGGACACCGTGACGTTCGATTCGGGAGTCGTCATCCTCACCTACCAGCCGGCGAGCGTCGGCTGAACGCCCCCCGGCCAGGGGAGACGGCCCTGTTCTCCTGGCCGGGGCGGCAGGTCTGACGTTCCAGGTGGCCGTTCCGCGCGACCACATCGGGCAGAATGGCCATATTTAGCGATCTACATTGTAAAGGCACTGGTCGAGGTTAAATAACCAAAAACCCGACAAACCATCGACCGGCCCGGCAGTGCGGAGCGAGAGCTCAGACCCGGCGCGCGTGCTGGATGACGGCCACGGGCGCGTGGGCGTGGGGGAGAAGGGCGTGCACCGTCGATCCGAGGAGCCACGCGGAGCCGGGGGCGCCCACGACGACCAGTTCGGCGGAGGCCGAGGCGTCGATGAGTGCTCTGGCCGGGTGTTCGTGTACCACCTGCTCGACGATGGGCACGTCGGGGAACCTCTCCCGCCAGCCACCGATGGACTCGGCCAGCAGGCGCGCCTCTTCCTGGCCGACACCTTCGAGGTCGAAGACGAGCGGTTGCATGTCGCCGGGTGCCCTGACGGCCGGATGGATCCAGGCGTGCACCATCCGCAGGGGGAGGCCGCGCAGCATGGCCTCGTGGAAGGCGAACTCCAGGATGTGTTCCTGGCCGGGGCGTCCGGTGACGCCGACGGCGATCTCGGTGCCGTGCTCGGTGCGGGGTTGGCCCACGACCACCACCGGGCAGGGGGATCGATCGGCGAGGGCGCGGCTGACCGAGCCCAGCAGCAGCCCGGCGAATCCGCCGCGGCCCCGGCTGCCGACAACGATCATCTGTGCGGTTTCGGCCGCGGCGATGATCGCCTCTGCGGTGGCGCCGTCGGCGATCTCGGTGCTGACCGTCACGGTGGGGGCGGCGGCGAGGGCCCGCTCGGAGGCATGGCGCAGCAGCCTCCGGGAGGCGGACTCCGCCGCGGGTCCCCAGTGGGCGGGCTGCGGGACGAGGGGGACGTCGTAGGCCCAGCGGAGGGTGACGTGTACCAGGTGCAGGGGCGCGTTCCTCAGGGCGGCCTCTCGT
The DNA here is from genome assembly GCF_040298085.1 of Streptosporangium sp. NPDC001681. Lineage (NCBI taxonomy): Bacteria > Bacillati > Actinomycetota > Actinomycetes > Streptosporangiales > Streptosporangiaceae > Streptosporangium > Streptosporangium sp. NPDC001681. The sequence continues at coordinate 72,082 of NZ_JBEOZN010000014.1, forward strand.
GCGGCCCAGGTCACGGCTTGGAGTGAGGAGTCCGAGCCGTCGACGCCGACGATGACGGGTTCTGCCATGAGCACCACCTTGGGACGGAAGCCGGGCCGCGCCCGTATGGAGGCTATGTACCCGCCTTGGAACCGTGTCTCCGCTGGTCCGGCGCTTTTCGATCTTAAAGTGGGGGCAACCCGGTGGGGCAGCGCACGTCCCGTGCCGGGGTGCGAGACTTCGCAGTATGGGGGAGTTCGAACCCGGCGCGTTGGTACCGCACATGCGGCTGGACGAGCTGCTGTCGGAGCTGAGGGTGCGTCTGGAGGCGGTGCTCGCCACCCGTGACCGGGTGCACGCGCTGCTGGACGCGGTCGTCTCGGTGGGCGGTGAGCTTGATCTGGAGACCGTGCTGCGCCGGATCGTGGAGACCGCGATCTCCCTTGTCGACGCCACCTACGGCGCTCTGGGGCTGATCGGTGAGGAGAAAACACTCGTTCAGTTCGTCCCGGTGGGGTTGAGCGAGGAGGAGATCGCGGGCATCGAGCACTGGCCGCACGGCCTTGGCCTGATCGGCCTGCTGATCAAACAACCGCAGTCGCTGAGGCTGGCTCGCATCTGTGATCATCCGGAGTCGTACGGCTTTCCGCCCGGCCATCCGCCGATGGGGTCGTTTCTGGGGGTGCCGATCCGGGTGCGTGAGGAGGTTTTCGGAAATCTTTACCTTACGGAGAAGCGTGGGGGAGGGGAGTTCGACGCCGAGGACGAGGCGATCGTGACCGCGCTGGCCACCGCCGCCGGTGTCGCGATCGAGAACGCCCGGCTGTATGAGGAGAGCCGGCGGCGGGAGATGTGGCTGCAGGCCTCGGCGGAGGTCACCACCAGTCTGCTGTCGGGGGCGGAGCCGGGAGAGGTGCTCACGTTGATCGCGCGGCGAGCGCGGCAGATGGCCGGTGCCGATCTCGTCGCGGTCCTGTTGCCCGAGGAGGGCGGGCAGGTCCTGCGAGCGGCTGTCGCCGACGGGCCGGGTGGTGAGCAGGCGGTTCATGCGGAGACGTCTGTCGCCGACTCTCTTGCCGGTCTGGCCTTCACCAGCGGTGAGCCGCTTATGGTCACCGATTCGGCCGAGGCGGAGATTCTGACCGTGATCACCGGCCGTGTCCCGCCGGGTACGGTGGCCGCGGTGCCGATCGGCGCGGCGGGAGGGGTGCGGGGTGTGCTGCTGCTGGGTAAGCATCCGGGGTGTGTCCCGTTCAGCCAGGCGGAGTTGCGCACCCTGCACTCCTTCGCCGGGCAGGCCGCGGTCGCCCTGGAGTTGGCGGAGAGGCGGGTGGACGCCGAGCGGCTGAGCCTGCTGGAGGATCGTGACCGGATCGCCAAGGATCTGCACGATGTGGTGATTCAGCGGTTGTTCGCCGTCGCCATGACGCTGATGGGCACCGCGCGGTTCGTGGAGCGGTCTGAGGCCTCTGAGCGGTTGCGTAACGCGATCGACGAGTTGGACAGGACCATCCGGCAGATCCGCTCGACGATCTTCGCCCTGCAGGCTCCTCTTCAGGAAGGCGGTCGCGGTCTGCGCGCGCAGATCGTGGAACTGGTCGAGGGCGCGCGGGCCCATCTGGGTTTCATGCCGGGCCTGATGATGGAGGGGCCGCTGGATGGTGGCGTGCCGGAGCGAGTCGCGGAGCACCTGCTGGCCGCCCTGCGGGAGGCTCTGTCCAACATCGTGCGGCATGCCAGGGCCTCCAGGGCCGAGGTGACCGTTGAGATCGAAGGCGATCGGCTCGTTCTCACCGTGGTGGACGACGGGGCCGGGGTGCCCGGGGGGTGCAGGCGCAGTGGGTTGCGTAATCTCAAGGAGCGGGCCGAACGGCTTGGCGGGTCCTTCTCGGTTGAGTCCTCTCCGGCGGCGGGGACCCGCCTGACCTGGAGCGCGTCCCTCACCTAGCCGAAGGTCCGCTCATTCGGGGTGGTTGGTCCTCAGTCGTGTCACCAGGGCGGCGGCCTGGGTGCGGCGTTGCATGTTCAGTTTGGACAGCAGGTTGGAGACGTAGTTCTTGACCGTTTTCTCGGCGAGGTACATTCGCTCGCCGATCTGTCGGTTGGTCAGGCCTTCGCCGATCAGTTCCAGGATGTGGCGTTCCTGGTCCGACAGGGCGGCCAGGGGGTCTTTCTTGACGGCCTGGTCGCGTAGTCGCGCCAGCATGGCGGAGGTCGTCTGCGGATCCAGCATCGATTCGCCGCCCGCCACCGTGCGTACCGCGCCGACCAGGTCTGAGCCGTGGATCTGTTTGAGCACGTAACCGGAGGCGCCCGCCATCACGGCGTTGAACAGGGCTTCGTCGTCGGCGAAGGAGGTCAGCATCAGGCAGGCCAGTCCCGGCATTTTGGAGCGGACCTCACGGCACACGTCCACCCCGTTGCCGTCGGGCAGGCGCACGTCCAGAACCGCGACGTCCGGTTGTAGTGCTGGAATGCGGGCCACCGCCGACTCGGCGGTTCCCGCTTCGCCGATCACCTCGATGTCGCCTTCGGATTCCAGCAGTGCGGCCACGCCGCGCCGTACCACTTCGTGATCGTCGACCAGGAACACGCGAATCATGTCCTGAGGTTATCCTTCCCGGAGTGCCGGTGGTAAGGACGAGGGTCCCTGCCGTCGTGCGGTGAGCGGTCCTGACGTCTTCGGCGCCGAGCCGGCGGCGAGGGCCGATGATCAGGTTTTTGCCTCGAACAGGCAGGCCACCCCGGCCATCGCTCCCAGGTGGATTCCTTCGGAGGTGGTTCCCGCCTGGAGGTCTCGTACGTCATTGTTCAGCGCCTCCGTCAGGAAGGGGTGTGAGGCGCCGGGGCACAGGCGGGCCAGTACTCCGGCGTGGACGACGGCGCTCAGCGTCGAGCCGTGGCAGGTGCGGGCCAGGTAGTAGTCCACGGTGTTCCTGGCCATTGTGGCGTCCCATTCGTAGCCAAGGCCGGTCAGGATCTCGTCGAGCCCTTCCTCGCCGAGCAGGTGGAAGAGCATGAGCACGTCGGCCTGTTTGGAGGCCTTGTACCGGTTCGGCGTGTCGCCTTCGGCTTCGAGGATGCGGTCCAGCCGCCGGATGTCTCCGTACTTCTTCCGGTAGGCGGCCCAGTCCAGCTCCTCCAGGCCCGCGTACCCCTCGAACTGGCTGATCACCCCTTCGTGGAAGTCCACCCGCATTCGCCGGGTCAGGGCGGTGAACAGCTCGATCTCCTGTTGGCCGACCCCCTCGGAGCCGACCAGGCCGATCATGTCCAGGACCCGGCGCATCAGCCAGGCGGTCATGACGTTGGTGTAGGCGTTGTTGTCCAGTCCGGGTTCGGCGCGGTCGGGGTAGCCGTCGTGATACTCGTCCGGGCCCATCACGCCGCGGATCGCGTAGCGCCCCTTCTCGCAGGTCGCGAGTGAGGCGAAGAAGCGGGCCACCTCCAGCAGCAACTCGCCGCCGAAACCGGCCAGGAAGGCGGTGTCCTTCGTCGCCTGGTAGTGCTGCCACACGTTGAAGGCGACGGCCAGGCCGACGTGGCGCTGCAGGTGTGAGCGGTCGGGGAGCCAGCGGCCGGAGCGGGGATTGAAGTGCAGGCGCGGTGTCTCCTCCCGGCCGTCGCTTCCGCTCTGCCAGGGGAACATCGCTCCGGCGTATCCGGCCGCATGGGCGGCCCAGCGTGCCTCGGGCAGGCGGCGCCACCGGTACCTGAGCAGTGCCCGGGTGATTTCGGGCAGGCGTGGGGCGAGGAAGGGGATGACGAACAGGTCGTCCCAGAACACGTGGCCCCGGTAGGCCTCGCCGTGCAGGCCCCGGGCGGGTAGGCCGGTGTCGAGTTCCGCGATGTGCGGGGAGGCCGTCTGCAGCAGGTGGAAGACGTACAGGTTGAGGATCTGCTGCACCTCGGTGTCCTGGGCGGTGACGTGCGCCCGCTGCCACAACCGGTCCCAGGCCCGGGTGTGCCGTTTGAGGAGGGTGGAGAAGCAGCCCGCGCGTACGACGGCGCTTCTCGCGGCGGCCTCGCTCTCGGCGATCGCCCTGTCGCGGGAGGTGTAGAGGGCCACGATCTTCTCCACGGTGACCTCGTCGCCGGCTTTCACCTCGACGGTGCGGTCGTCGCCGACCCAGCCCTCCTCGACGCCGGCGCGGCAGCGCCCGTCGGCCAGTGTGGTGCGGGCGGCGAGTGCGATCTCCACGCGGGAGGTGGCGGTGCGGGTCAGTAGTTCGATCACGCCGTGGGCGGCGTGCCCGCAGATCGGAACGAGATGCCGGCCGTCCAGCTCGCGGTAGCGGGCGACTCCGGCGTTGGTGACGCGCCCGTCCAGTGCCGAGCGGATCTCCAGTGATCCGTTCCAGTTCTCCGGAACGATCGTCATCGTGAGGGCGGCCAGGTGTGGGTCGTCCATCGAGACCAGGCGGTGCTGTTCCACTCGGGTGATCCGGCCTTGGGAGTCGCGTATCCGCAGGAATCGGGTGAGAGTTCCCTGGCGCATGTCGAGCGTGTGGCGGTGGGCCAGGATCTCGGCGTTGCCGGGAGCGAACCAGTCGCCGTCTTCGGCGCGAAAGGTCAGGGACAGCCAGTTCGGCACATTGACGAGGTCCTCGTTCTCCACCGGGTGTCCCGCGACCTGGGAGACGAGCCGGTCGTAGCAGCCGGCGACGTAGGTGCCGGGATAGTGCACCCCGTCGGCGTGTGACTCCGGCGCGGCGCCCCGGGTGGCGAAGTAGCCGTTGCCGAGCGTCGTCAGCGCCTCTCGCAGCCCCTCCTGGGTGGGGTCGAAGCCGTCATAGATGAGGAGCCAGGGGTTCACGTCTTCTCCCGTGAAGTTGTGGTTGTGCCAGATCGGTGACGAGGCCGACGCCGGTGATGGGAGCGGAGGCGAAGTGGCTTGCCCTGACTGCCGGGAGAGTCATGGGTACCCCCTTCCGTCTGCACGGTACGGCACTGTTCACGGCGGTTTTAGGGCTGATCGGCCCTATGGCGCAGGGACCTTCGTCGGGAGGTCGGGCATTGTGTACGGGAGGGGACAAAGGTCCCCCCGCCCAGGGACGATCGCCCCTGTGGGAAGGCGCCGGTGCCGCGATCCGATGGGCTGCGGGGGAAGTGATGACCGAATCGATCGCTGTCGGAACGGATGGCTCGGCCGCCGCCACCGCGGCCCTGGAGTGGGCGGTCGACGACGCCGTCCGCCGGGGGATGTCCCTGCGGATCGTTCACGTCATGGACCGCTGGCCGCACGATCTTGTTGGGTTTCCCGCACCGGACCGGCCCGGCCGGCTGGCGTGCTTCGGCGAGCAGGTGCTCACCGAGGCGGCCAAGGTGGCGGTGGAGCGGAGGCCGGATGTCCGGGTGACCACCGAGTTGATCGAGGGAACGCCGTCCGACGTTCTGTGCGGGCAGGCGGAAACGGCGGTCGAACTGGTGGTCGGCAACCGCGGCCTGGGCGGTTTCGCCGGATCGCCGCTCGGCTCGGTTCCCATCCGGATGGCGGGCCACGTACGCGGCGCGGTGGTGGTCGTCAGGCAGGGCCGTGCCGAGGCGTACGGCGAGGTGGTCGTGGGTGTCGACGGTTCCGCCGAGTGCGAACCCGCTCTCGGGTTCGCCTTCGAGCAGGCCGCTTTACGCGGATGCGGGTTGCGCGCGGTCTACGCCTGGCAGACGCCGCTTCAAGCGTTCTCGGCGGAGGCGGGCGGAGACAGCGAAGAGATCCGGTGCGCACAGCGCCGGGTGGCCGAGGAGCGGCTGGCCGGCTGGCGGGAGCGGTTTCCCGAGGTCGAGGTCGTCTCGGAGGTGACGCGTGCGCGCCCGGTGCCGGCACTGCTGGCCGCCTCGACGCGGGCGGACCTGCTCGTGGTGGGTTCTCGCGGCCTGGGCGCCGTCGGTTCGGTCCTTCTGGGATCGATCAGCCGTGAGGTTCTCCACCATGCTCGCTGCCCCGTCGCGGTCATCAGATCAACCAGGTCCACCGGTCGGGGGCCGCGCGCCTCATCTGGGTGACCGGAGGCCACGGGGGTAGGAGAGCTGCATCGGCTTCTGCCGCGGGGGCGGCCGGAGGTTCGAAGGGGGAACAATATGATCCTGGTGGGAGTCGACGGTTCACAGGCCGCGCTTGAGGCCGTGAGCTGGGCCGTGCGGGAGGCCGGGCTACGCGACAGCGAGTTGCGCGTCGTGCACGTCATGGTGGCCTGGCCGTTGGAGATGGCCGAGGACGCTCCGTACGCCGACGTGGGCCGGTGGATGCGCGACGGGGCCACGTCCATGCTGACGGACGCGCTGAACCGGGCCCGCGAGGAGGACAGCCGGGTCAAGGTGGAGTCGTCGCTGCTGCCTGGCGATCCCAGGGACGTCCTGATCAAGGCCGGGCGGGACGCCGACCTCCTGGTGGTCGGCAGTCACGGCCGGGATGGTTTCTCCGGCATGCTGCTGGGGTCGGTCGCGCTGGGCGTGGCCGGGCATGCCCCTTGCCCGGTCGCCGTCATACGGAGGACGCCCGCGCGGTCGGGCGGTGAGGTGGTCGTCGGAGTCGACGGCTCCGTGGCAGGCGTGTCGGCCATCGAGTTCGCCTTCGCCGAGGCGTCCCTGCGCGGTGCCGACCTGCGGGCGGTGCACGCCTGGAACCAGCCTGTCGTCGGTGGGGGGCCGTTCGCCCTGGCGTCCGCCGAGGAGACGGCCGAGGGGGAGCGGCGGCTGCTGGCCGAGGCGCTGGCCGGCTGGGGTGAGCGTTATCCGGATGTCACGGTCACCGAGCAGGTGGAGCAGGGGCATCCGGTGGATGTGCTGAAGAACGCCTCGGCACAGGCCGATCTGCTGGTCGTGGGGTCACGTGGCCGCGGGGACCTCGCGGGGCTGCTGCTGGGCTCGGTCAGTCACTCGCTGCTGCAGCACGCCGTCTGCCCGCTGGTCGTGACACCCGCCGTCGCGGCACCCCGGCACACCTGACCGGACGGCCGGAGAGGGCGACATCCGCTTACCGGCGGCGAGAGACGAAGGGGTGGATCATGAAAGCGCTGGTCTATCGGGGACCCGGCAGGAGATCGTGGCAGGAGGTCCCCGAGCCGGGGATCCAGGCGCCCACGGACGCGGTGGTCCGCGTCGACGCGGTGACGATCTGCGGCACCGACCTGCACATCCTCAAAGGGGACGTGCCGGCCGTCGAGCCGGGCCGGATCCTGGGACACGAGGCGGTCGGCACGGTCACCGAGGTCGGCGCCGGGGTCGCGCTGAAGCCAGGCGACCGCGTCCTGGTCTCGTGCGTCTCGGCGTGCGGGCGCTGCCGCTACTGCCGTACGGGCTCCTACGGGCAGTGTCTGGGCGGCGGCGGCTGGATCCTGGGCCACCACATCGACGGGACGCAGGCCGAGTTCGTACGTGTTCCCTTCGCCGACACCTCGACCCATCTCGTGCCCGAGGGGATCGGCGACGAGGCCGTGCTCATGCTGGCCGACATCCTGCCCACCTCCTACGAGGTCGGTGTGCTCAACGGCAGGGTCACCCCCGGCGACACGGTGGTCGTCGTGGGCGCGGGCCCGATCGGCCTGGCCGCGATCACCACCGCCCGGCTCTACAGCCCCAGCCGCATCATCGCCGTCGACCTGGCCGAGGCCAGGCTGGAGGCGGCCACCCGCTTCGGCGCCGACGTGGTGATCGGCGCGGGCGGTGATCCCGCCGAGGAGGTGGCCGAGCTGACCGGCGGCCTGGGCGCCGACGTCGCCATCGAGGCCGTCGGCGTGCCGGAAACCTTCGAGCTCTGCGCCCGCCTGGTCAGGCCGGGTGGCCACGTCGCCAACGTCGGCGTGCACGGCAGGCCCGTCACCTTGCACCTTGAGGAGTTGTGGGCACGCGACCTCACCTTCACCACCGGCCTGGTCGACACCTACTCCACGCCGACGCTGCTGAGCATGCTCGAGGCGGGCCTGCTGGACGGCGGCCGGTTCGTCACCCACCGCTTCGCGCTGCACGACATGGAGAAGGCCTACGAGGTGTTCTCCCACCCGCAGGAGACCGGGGCGCTCAAGGTGGTGCTCACCCGCGGCTGACCCGCTCGGCGGACGTCGCCGGCACCGGGAGACGGGGTTTCCTGTCGCGTGTCCTCGACGCCACAGCGCCGTCCGGTTCCGCCGCGGGTGACGAAAGGCCCTGCCGTCACGCGGGCCGGAAGGGACTTCCGGCCCTGGGCGCGGCAGGTTTAGCGAAGGTCAGATGGGAATAAGGAGGACCCATGTCTAATCTGATCATTGTTGGAGCCGACGGCTCCAGTAACGCGACCGCCGCCATCGAGTGGGCGGCCGACGACGCCGCCCGGATGGGCCTGCCGCTGCGCATCGTCACCGCCGTGCAGCGCTGGCCGAACGACATCCCCAAGTTCCCCGCCCCCGAATGGGAGGACGCGGTGACCGAGTCCTCCCGGAAGGTGCTGGCCGCCGCGGAGGAGACGGCCCGCTCCCGGCAGCCCGGCATCGAGGTGACCACCACGCTGATCGAGGGACCGCCGTCGCTGGTCCTGCGCGAGCAGGGAAAGGACGCCACGGAGGTCGTCGTCGGGACCAGGGGGCTCGGCGGGTTCGCCGGAGCCGTGATCGGCTCGGTCAGCGTCCACGTCGCCGGTCACGTGCACTGCCCGGTCGTCGTCGTCCGTCCCGGCCGGGCCGGGGCACACGGCGAGATCACGGTCGGCCTCGACGACTCCGACGCCTGTGAGCCCGCCCTCGCCTACGCCTTCGAGCAGGCCAGGCTACGCGGCAGCACCCTGCGCGCCCTCTACGCCTGGCAGGTGCCGGTGCACATCTACGCCCCGGAGATCGTCTATGACATGGACGAGTTCCGCGCCGCCCACGACAAGGTCATGACGGACCGGCTCGCCGGGTGGCGGGAGAGGTACCCCGAGGTGAAGGTGATCGAGGACGTGCGCCGCGCCCACGCGGTCGAGGCTCTCAGTGACGCCTCCGACACCTGCGACCTGCTCGTCGTCGGTTCCCACGGCCGCGGTGCCCTCGGCTCGTTGTTCCTGGGCTCGGTCAGCCGGGGTGTCCTGCACCACGCCCGCTGCTCCGTCGCCGTCGTCAGGTCTTAACAGGGGGCTCGGCAGGGTCCTGGCAGGGTCCTGGCGGGACCCTGCCAGGGTTCGACGAGGGCGAGAGGCCGAAGGTCCCATGAACGCGATGACCTTCGCAGTCCGGGCGCGAGCCGTACGGCACTGCGCGGCGGCCCCGGAAAACGATGTGATGAAGACACAACAGAGACCGCGAAACACTACCGAAAGGGGCCGTCATGGCCACCACGCACGGTCGGGACGTTCCCTCCAAGCAGTCCGCCACGAACGTCACCCCTCCGGCGGCGACGCGTCCGGTCGACTACGTCTGGGCGATCGCGCGCATCTCGATCGGATGGATCTTCCTGTGGGCGTTCCTCGACAAGACCTTCGGCTGGGGGTTCGCCACCCCCGCCGACCGCGCCTGGATCGCCGGTGGCAGCCCCACGACCGGGTTCCTCAAGGGCACCGGTGAGAACGCCCTCGGCGGCCTCTTCTCCGGCCTGGCCGGTCAGGCCTGGGTCGACTGGCTGTTCATGCTCGGCCTGCTCGGGGTCGGCGCCGCCCTCATCCTGGGGGCCGGCATGCGGATCGCCGCCGTCGCCGGGGGCCTGATGCTGATCCTGATGTGGGCCGCCGAGCTGCCCCTGGCCACCAACCCGTTCATGGACGACCACATCGTCTACATCGTCGTGCTCGCCGGGCTGGCGATGGCGGGCGCCGGTGACACCCTCGGCATCGGCAGGTGGTGGAGCAACACCTCCCTGGTGCGGAACTACCCCGTCCTGCGGTAACCGGGCCGCCGAGACGCCCACTCCATGATCGGGGTGGGCGTTTTGCCGTCTTGGTGCGAGACTCCCGGACATGGCAGACACCGACTCCCACCCCCTGCTTCCGAACATGCGGCTGGATGAACTGCTGTCGGAGCTGCAGCTCCGGCTCGAAGCGGTCCTCGCCACCCGCGACCGCGTACACGCCCTGCTCGAGGCGGTCGTGGCGGTCGGCAGCGACCTCGACCTGGAGACGGTGCTGCGCCGCATCGTCGAGACCGCGACCAGGCTGGTGGACGCCGGTTTCGGCGCGATGGGCGTGGTCGGCCAGGAGAACACGCTGGTGCAGTTCATCCCGGTCGGGCTCAGCGAGGAGGAGATCGCCAGGGTCGAGCACTGGCCGCACGGCCTCGGCCTGCTCGGTTTGCTGATCAAGGAGCCGCGACCGCTGCGCCTGGCGCGCATCTCCGACCATCCCGAGTCCTACGGCTTTCCTCCGGGTCATCCCCCCATGGGCTCCTTCCTCGGGGTGCCGGTCCGGGTGCGCGACGAGGTGTTCGGCAACCTCTACCTCACCGAGAAGCGCGGCGGCGGCGAGTTCGACGAGGAGGACCAGGCGATCGTCGTCGCGCTGGCCACCGCGGCCGGTGTGGCGATCGAGAACGCCCGCCTGTTCGAGGAGACCCGCCGCAGGGAGACGTGGCTGGCCGCGTCCTCGGAGATCACCACCAGCCTGCTGTCCGGCGCGGACCCCCAGGAGGTCCTCACCCTGATGGCCAGGCGCGCCCGTCAGATGACCGGCGCGGACGTCGTGGCGATCCTGCTGCCGGAGGCGGGCGGGCAGCTGCTACGGGTGGCGATCGCCGACGGCGAGAACGCCGGGCAACTGGAGCAGGTGGAGATCCAGGTCGCCGGCTCCCTGGCCGGACGGGCCTTCGCCGGCGGCGAGCCCCTCATGGTCAACGATCTGGACGAGACCGGACTGCGGAGCGTGTTCTCCGATCATCTGCCGATGGGCCCGGTGGGGGCCGTCCCGCTGGGCGCGGCGGGTGTCGCGCGCGGCGTGCTGTCACTCGGCAAGCGCTCGGGCCGCATCCCGTTCGTCCGGTCGGAGCTGCGTACCCTGCACGCCTTCGCCGCCCAGGCGGCGGTGGCGCTGGAGCTGGCCGAGAGCCGCAAGGACGCCGAACGGCTGGGCCTGCTCGAAGACCGCGACCGCATCGCCAAGGACCTGCACGACGTGGTCATCCAGCGGCTGTTCGCCGTCGCCATGACGCTGATGAGCACGGTCCGGCTGGTCGAGAGACCGGAGGCCTCCGGCCGCCTGAAGGGCGCCATCGACGAGCTCGACGAGACCATCCGCCAGATCCGCTCCACCATCTTCGCCCTTCAGACGCCCAGCGGGGACGGCGCCCCCAGCCTGCGCGCCCGCATCGTCGAGATGGTGGAAGGCGCCCGTGGTCACCTGGGCTTCATGCCCGGCCTGCGGATGGACGGGCAGCTTGACAACCGCGTGCCGCCCGAGGTCGCCGACCACCTGCTGGCGGTGCTGCGCGAGGCCCTGTCCAACGCGGTACGGCACGCCAGGGCCGGGAGGATCGACGTCTCCGTCGAGGCGCTGGACGACCGGCTCACCCTCGTCGTGCGGGACGACGGCGTCGGGCTGGCCGGCGACGGCAGGCGCAGCGGCCTGCGCAACCTGCAGGAGCGGGCGGCCCTGCTCGGCGGCTCCTTCGAGATCGTCTCGCCGGAGACGGGGGGCACCAGCCTGACCTGGAGCGTACCGCTCTAGTCGCGCGCCACGGCGCCCTGGGCCCCGTCCTGCGGTCCTTCGGCTCGCGCCTGCGGGAAGGCCGCCGCGGCCGGTCGGAACCAAGGCCGTGGTCAGCCTGAAGGCCGAAGCCCGGGACGCCGAGGGCAACCGCCTCAAGCAGACCGGCACCCGGCTGTTCAACCTGCGCTGAACCGTCCGCTGAGCGAAGAGTCTGCCGGGTGGCGGGGATCTCCCCGCCACCCGGCAGCTTCGTGTGCGGGTGGCAGTCGCCGGTCAAACCCCTCTGTGCGCCGCGAAAGGGCGGATATCGCTACGCTTACCAGAAGTTTTGTCTGTAGCAGACACTCTGGAGAAGCCCATGTCTCTTGCCGGAGCCCCGGAGCGGGCGGATGTCGCGCTCGCCCGCCGTCAATCGCTGGCCGACCTGCTTCGCCGGTCCGCCCGGCGTCATCCCCACCGGCTCGCCGTGTCGGACGGCGTGAGCAGCCGTACCTACGCCCAGCTCGACGAGGACGCCGGCAGGATCGCCAACGCGCTCCTGGAAAGAGGGGTGGGCCCCGGCGACCGGGTGGCGGTGCTCTCGCGCAACAGCGTCGCGTACGTCCAGACGATCTTCGCTGTCGCCCGGGCGGGTGCCGTACTGGTGCCGATCAACTTCATGCTCCGGGGCGAGGAGGTCGGATATGTCGTCGGTCACTCCTCCGCCGTCGCCCTGATCGCGCAGGATGAGCTCCTCCCGGTCGCCGAAGAGGCGATCAAGGCGACGGACCGCCTGCGGACACGGATCGTCTACGGCGAGGCGACCGGAGACTGGGAGCCGTTCTCGGCCCTGCTGGACCACCGGGACTCCCGCGAGCCCGCGGTGCCCATCGCGCCGGACGACCCGGCCCAGATCCTCTACACCTCGGGCACCGAGTCGCGCCCCAAGGGCGCGGTGCTGTCCCATGCCGCGCTGATCGCCCAGTACGGCAGCTGCGTCATCGACGGCGGCATGGACCGCGACGACGTCGAGCTGCACTCGATGCCGCTGTTCCACTGCGCGCAGCAGCACTGCTTCCTGGTGCCCGACATCCAGCTCGGAGCCTCCAGCGTCATCCTGCCCGGACCCGACCCGGCCGCGGTGCTCGCCGCGATCGAGAGCCACCGGGTGACCAAGTTCTTCGCGCCGCCCACGGTCTGGATCGCCCTGCTGCGCCACCCGGACTTCGACAGGCGCGACCTCTCCTCGCTGCGCAAGGGCTACTACGGAGCGGCGATCATGCCCGTGGAGGTGCTCCGGGAGATCGGCGAGCGGCTGCCCGGCGTGCGCCTGTGGAACTTCTACGGCCAGACGGAGATGGCGCCCGTCGCCGTCATGCTCCAGCCCGAGGACCAGATCCGCAAGGCCGGATCCGCCGGTCAGGCCGCTCTGAACGTGGAGACCCGTGTCGTGGACGCCGAGGGCAGGGACGTGCCCGCCGGTGAGATCGGGGAGATCGTCCACCGGAGCCCGCACGCCATCCTCGAATACCTCGACGACCCGGAGAAGACCGCCGAGGCGTTCCGCGGCGGCTGGTTCCACTCCGGCGATCTGGGGACCGTGGACGAGGAGGGCTACCTCACGGTCGTCGACCGGATCAAGGACATGATCAAGACCGGCGGGGAGAACGTCGCCAGCCGCGAGGTCGAAGAGACGATCTACGAACACCCCGCCGTCGCCGAGGTGGCGGTCGTCGGGGTCAGGCATCCGAGCTGGATCGAGGCGGTCGTCGCGATCGTGGTGGCCAAGGCCGGTGCGGCCGTCACCGAGGAGGAGTTGCGGGCGCACGCCCGTGAGCGGCTGGCGCCGTTCAAGGTTCCCAAGGCGTTCGCGTTCGTCGACGCGCTCCCGAAGAACCCGAGCGGCAAGATCCTCAAGCGTGAACTCCGGGAGCGGCACGGCGAGCTCGCGGACCGGATCGCCGACGCGGGCGCCAGGCGCTGAGACCCCGGAACGTCATCCGCCGTACGGGCGGCACGCACCTGGCCGCCCGTACGGCGGCGCTCGCCGGCGCGGCCGGGTGCGCGCCCGCCACCTCACAGGACGCTCAGCGGCGCCGGTTCGCGTCTGCCACCTCGGAAGACCGGCCGTGCCCGGCCGGTTCACCCTGCCGCGGGGGCGGGGTGTTTCATCCAGCACCCGGTTGAACTCGCGGCAGCGGTCATCGGCGTCAAGCCGGATCACCCACAGGTCGCTGTATGTGCGGTCCGGATAGGCGGTGCGCCCATGGACGATCGCCACCTCGTCGGTGACGGTCACCGGACGCCGGTCGAACACGGCCTCACCGGGCTTGGTCGTCGACGGGCCTGGGCGAGATGCGGCGGCCGGTGAGGTGGCCCGTCTGCACCAGGATGTAGTGGTCCCGGTTTGCCGGTGCCCAGGTGGTCAGGGGCAGCCGGGCCAGGCGTTCGATCTCCCGCGACTCGTACACGGCTCGCGCGGGCCCCACCGCGGTGACCGACCAGCCGGTGCGCGCCGACGGATCGAAGTCGTCGGCCTCGAAGGCGACGATCGCGTCGCGGGCCGCCGCGGCGAGCTTGGAGCCGATGGTGGTGCGGATCACCACCGTCTCGCCGTCGAGGACGAAGTTGACCGGCTGCACGGCCGGAAGGGCACGGTCGGTGAACACGATCCGTCCGATCGAGACCGAGCCCAGGAGTTCGAGGCACTCCGGCCGGGAAAGCACTTCAAGGCCTGCCGAGTCGAGCTTCATGCCTCCCAGGCTGCCCGTCGGCGTACCGGGGACGTTAGGGGCTAAAGTCCTGTCATTGGCGGTGTTCGGCCTTCAGGGAGGTCCGCGGTACGCGTTCAACGCCGTTGCCGTCCCGGTTTCAGCTGGCCGGCCCCTCCCTATGTGATGATCGTGACCATGGCCGACATCGAGTACGTCGAGTACGCCGGGGTTCTGGACGGTGACGACCACATGACCATGGCGCGCGTCCTGGAGATCTGGGCCGGTGGCCCGGTCCGCGTCGCGCTCCACTTCTTCGGCTGGGAGATCGACTACGACAGCGAGATCATCTCGGTCTACGCCCAGCCCGTGAACCGTCGTGACCAGGAGTCCCATTACCTGCTGTCCGGCACCCTCAAGGCGACGGCCGCCGAGGCCGAGGCCCGCCTGAGGGCTCTGATCGCCGCCTGTGGCGAGGCGGGCATCGGCTGCGAGCTCGAATACCTGATCGTGGACGAGAACGGCCGCGTGCTCGAAGAGCGCGAGGGCGGCATCGTGTCCTGAGCCTTCATCCCCGTGAATCCCCGGGGGAGCGGCGCTCCGACAGCGGTTGGGAAGCGGGCCGATACTCGTGAAATGGGTCCGCCTGGCCGGTTGTTCTCCTATATGGGACTCCGAACCGGGGTCTTTCGCCCTTGCGAACCGGGGCCTTCAGCCCTGGCGCCGGGACGCCCCGGCGGCTGACATTGGCTGTTGGGGGTGAGGTCTCGCCGTCGGCTGTGAGGAGGGCCGCGGCGACCGATGGGCGGCCGGTTGCCCGGCGAAGCCGGACGCGGACGTGATCTCGAGGCTCCGCAGGTGAGCGGAGGTGCGCGGGGCGTCGGAAGGGGGGGCGTGGTGTTCGCCGATCGTCAGGATGCGGGCCTGCGGCTGGCCGAGCGGTTACGCGGGTCTGTCGGTGCTGATGAGGAAGTGGTCGTTCTGGGTCTGCCCAGGGGCGGCGTGCCGGTGGCGTTCGAGGTGGCGCGGGCCCTTGACGCGCCACTGGACGTGATCGTGGTCCGCAAGCTCGGGGTGCCGTTCCAGCCGGAACTCGGGTTCGGCGCCGTGGGGGAGGGCGGGGTCCGCGTCATCAATCACGACATCGTGCTGCTCACGGAGCTCACCTACGCGGAGACGACCGAGGTGGAGGAGTACGAGCGGGCCGAGGTCCTGCGCCGCGCGCGCCAACTGCGCGGCGACCGCGCTCCGGTGGACCTGACGGGCCGCACGGCGATCGTGGTGGACGACGGGGTCGCCACCGGGGGGACGGCGCGTGTCGCCTGCCAGGTCGCCCGGGCGCGGGGCGCCTCACGGGTGGTGCTGGCGGTGCCGGTGGGGTCACCGGAGACGATCGCGAGCCTGCGCGAGGTCGCCGACGAGGTGGTCTGCCTGCGGACACCGGAACGCCTTCTGGCGGTCGGCGTCTGGTACATCAATTTTTCCCAGACCACCGATGAGCAGGTGGCCGAGCTGCTCCGAAGGGCCGCGTCCGCGGCGGGGGAGCGCGACGGGAGCGCGACCTCCGATTCGCCGGGCCGCGACGAGGAGGTCCTGGTGGACGCCGGGCAGGTCGGGTTGCCCGGTCAGCTCGTCGTCCCGGAAGGCGCCGGGGGAGTGGTGGTGTTCGTGCACGGCAGCGGCAGCAGCCGGCACAGCCCGCGTAACCGGTACGTGGCCGGCGTGCTCAACGGCGCCGGTCTGGGGACGCTCCTGTTCGACCTGCTCACCCTGGAGGAGGGGGCCGACAGAGGCAACGTGTTCGACATCGGGCTGCTGGCCGAAAGGCTCGTCCGGGTGACCGGCTGGCTGGGCGAGCAACCTTGGGCGGCGGGCCTTCCTGTCGGCTACTTCGGAGCGAGTACCGGAGCGGCGGCCGCGCTGTGGGCGGCGGCGGAGCCGGGCTGCGAGGTCGCCGCCGTCGTCTCCAGGGGTGGGCGGCCCGATCTGGCCGGGCCGCGGCTGCCCGAGGTGCGGGCGGCGACCCTGCTGATCGTGGGAGGTGCCGACGGGATGGTGGTCGACCTCAACCGGGCCGCGCAGGAACGGTTGCGCTGCGAGAGCCTGCTCCAGATCGTCCCCGGCGCCACCCACCTGTTCGAAGAGCCGGGGGCACTCGAAAGCGTCGCCGCCCTCGCCCGCGATTGGTTCACCGGTCATTTCGGACCGCCGGCGTGAGGTCTTTCACACCGCACCCATGTACCCCCGGGGGTATATTGGGGGCGGAGGTGAGGCGGGATGGAGATGGACGCGACGGTCCTGTCGGACGCGCTGACGCGACTCAAGCGGGCCCAGGGGCAGCTGGGCGGAGTGATCGCGATGATCGAGAACGGGGACGACTGCGAGCGGGTGCTGACCCAGCTGGCGGCGGTCTCCAAGGCGTTGGACCGGGCCGGATTCAAGATCATATCGACGGGCATGCAGCAGTGCCAGATGGCGCGCGAGCGCGGCGAGCAGCCGCCGATCAGCCAGGAGCGGCTGGAGAAACTGTTCCTGGCCCTGTCGTGACCCATCGCGTCCCGCCCGCCGCGCGGTGGGCGGGACGCGATGGGAGGCATGGCATTTTTCTATCCGGAGGATACCCCCCTGGGTATATTCGCACCGAAGTGGGGTGAACGCCCTCCGTGACGCGGTCCCGGGCGGGCCGCCGCGGCGACGCCGGACACACATCCGGCGGGAGCTCGCCGACCGGCCTGAAACCCGGGCCCGGCCGGTCCTCACCTACCGGCGAAGACGACAACGACGAAGTGAGAGGCGATGATGACGACGATCGAGACAGTGGTGGTGGAGACCTCCTCGCTGGGGGACCGCAGCTATCTGGCCCACGACGGGCGGGTGGCGCTGGTGGTCGACCCGCAACGGGACATCGACCGGATCCTGGCCCTGGCCGGCCGGCTGGGCGTGCGCGTCACCCACGTGGCCGAGACCCACCTGCACAACGACTACGTCTCCGGCGGGCTGGCCCTGGCCAGGCTGACGGGCGCGGCCTATCTGGTGGCGGCGGCCGACGAGGTCGCCTTCGACCGGGTGCCCGTGAGCGACGGCGACGAGATGGTGCTGTCACCGTCGATGCGCCTTTCCGCGGTGGCCACCCCCGGGCACACCTTCCACCACCTGTCCTACGTGCTCGGCGGTCCCGGCGGGCCGACGGGAGTGTTCACCGGCGGGTCGCTGCTGTTCGGCACCACCGGCCGCACGGACCTGCTCGGCGCCCGGCACGCCCACGTCCTGGCCCAGCACCAGCACGCCTCGGCGCGACGGCTGGCCGACCTGCTGCCCGACGGTACGCAGGTCTGGCCCACCCACGGGTTCGGCAGCTTCTGCTCGGCCACCCAGACCGACGCCTCATCCTCGACGATAGGACGCGAGCGTGGCGCCAACCCGGCGCTGCGGCTGGAGGCCGACGACTTCGTCACCCAGACCCTCGCCGGGCTGGACGCCTACCCCGCCTACTACGCCCACATGGGCGCCAGGAACACCGCCGGTGCGGACCTGGTCGATCTGACCCCGGCGAGGCGGGCCGACGCCGCCGGGCTGCGCGCGCGTATCGACGCCGGTGAATGGGTGGTGGACCTGCGCTCGCGCAAGGCGTTCACCCAGCGGCACCTGGCCGGAACGCTGAGCTTCGGCCTGGACGGCCCGATGTCGACCTGGCTGGGCTGGATGGCTCCCTGGGGGGCGTCCATCACGCTGCTGGGCGAATCGGCGGAGCAGGTGGCCGCCGCCCAGCGCGAGCTGGCGCGCATCGGCATCGACCGTCCGGCCGCCGCCGCGACCGGTACCCCCGAGCAGTGGGCCGGTGGCGACGGCGCCAGGCTGGGTGAGCTGACCGTCGCCACGTTCGCCGAACTGGCCGCCGTGCGCGACGGCCGTAACGTGCGCGATCTGCCCGCCCCCGACGTCGTGCTGGACGTACGGCTGCGCAACGAATGGCGCGCCGGGCACATCGACGGCGCGACGCACCTCCCGCTACCCGAACTACCACACCGCCTGGCCGAGATCCCGGACGGGACGGTGTGGGTGCACTGCGGCTCCGGCTACCGGGCCGCCGCCGCGAGCAGCCTGCTGGCCCGTGCCGGCCGCCGGGTCGTGCACATCGACGACGACTACCCCCAGGCGGCCGAAAGCGGCCTGACCATCGAGGAGACCTCATGACCGGCCACGACACACCCGCCACGCTGGATACGGCCGCCCTGAGCCGGCTGATGGACTCCGGGCAGACGCCCCGGCTGATCGACGTGCGCACCCCCGGTGAGTTCGAGACCGCCCACATCCCCGGCTCGGTCAACGTGCCGCTGGATCTGCTGCGCGAGCACCGTGAACGGCTGCGCGCCCACCTCGGCGGCCCCCGGCGGGAGCAGGTGGTGCTCGTCTGCCGCTCCGGGCAGCGCGCCGCGCAGGCCGCGGCGGCCCTGTCCGGAGCCGGACAGGCGGCCCCGCGCCTCCTGGAAGGGGGCATCCTCGCCTGGCAGGAGGCCGGCGCGCCGCTCCGCACCGGCCGGGCCCGCTGGGAGCTGGAACGCCAGGTGCGCCTGGTGGCCGGATCCCTCGTGCTGACCTCGATCCTGGCCAGCACGCTGTTCCCGCCGGCCAAATGGCTCGCCGCCGCGATCGGTGGCGGGCTGACCTTCGCCGCGCTCTCCAACACCTGCGCGATGGGCATGCTGCTGGCCAGGCTCCCCTACAACCGAGGCCCCCGCCGGCCCGGCCTGGAGGCGGTACTGGGCCAATTGGCGCAACGGGAGGCGACCTCTTGACGGCGGCGCTCGGCCTGGGCGCGCTGATCGGCATCCTGCTCGGGCTGCTGGGCGGCGGTGGATCGATCCTGGCGCTGCCCGCCCTGGTGTACGGGGTGGGCCTGCCGCCGGCCTCGGCGGTGCCGGCCTCGCTGCTGGTGGTGGGCGTCTCCTCGGCCACCGCCGTGCTGCCTCGCATCCGGGCGGGACAGGTGCGCTGGCGCATCGCCGTGGTGTTCGGCGGCGCCGGGGCCCTGGCCGCGTTCGGGGGCGCCGCGATCAACAGGATGCTGCCCCCGCAGGCGATCCTGATCGGGTTCGCCGCGCTCATGGCGGTGGCCGCCTGGCGGATGCTGGCCGGCGACGCCCCGGCCGGCGGGGCCTGCGCGCTGCCCGGCGGCGGGGTGAACTGGCGCAGCTGCCTGCCCAGGTCCGTCGCCGCCGGCGCGGCCGTGGGCGCGCTGACCGGCCTGTTCGGCGTCGGCGGCGGGTTCCTCATCATCCCGGCCCTGGTGCTGGCGCTGGGATTGCCGATGACGGCCGCGGTCGGCACCTCGCTGCTCATCGTGGTGGTCAACTCGGCGGCGGGGTTCGTCGCCCACGCCGATGGCGCCGACCTGGACCGCACGCTCATCGGCGCCTTCACGGTGGCCGCGGTGATCGGGTCGCTGGCCGCCGCCCGCCTGGGCCGTCACCTGGACGCCGAGCGCCTGCGCCGCTGGTTCGCCTACCTCGTCCTCGCCGTGGCCGCCTTCGTCCTGGCCCAGGGAGTGCTCAACTGATTCCTTGGCAACACGCTGACGGTACGGAAATCCATACCTGAGGGGGATCGTCATACGATGAGGACGCCGGTCCAGGAAGACCTCTCGATCTTCCCAGCCGGGCCGGGGAGACGGCACGGTCTGCTGTGACCAACGATACCCATTCCGCGGGCAACGGCCCGCGACAGGGGACGGAAGTCCCTGGTGAGGGGGTCGTTGGTCCGCTGCGGGGAACGCCGCCACGCGGTCGGATGGAGGGGGAGTCCGAGGGGGCGACGACATGACGGCGCATGTGGTGGTGGGCACGGACGGCTCGGCCCCCGCGGAGGGCGTGGTCGCCTGGGCCGCCGATGACGCGGTACGGCGCAGGTGCGCGCTGCGGATCGGGTACGTGTGCGAACCGTGGACCTACGACATCCCGCTGCAGACCCCGCCCGGCTTCCGGGATTCCGTGACCGAGTACTGCCAGGGGGCGCTGGGGAGCGCGGTCGCCGTGATGCGCGGGCGCGCACCCCACCTGGAGGTGGAGGTCGCGCTGCGGGAGGGCCGGGTGACGGAGATCCTCCAGCGTGAGGCCGAGGGCGCCGAGCAGATCGTGGTGGGCGGCCGAGGGCTGGGCGGGTTCACCGGGCTGCTGCTCGGATCGGTCTCCCTGGCCCTGGCCGGGCGTGTGGCCGCGCCGATCGTGATCGTCGCATTGTCCACCGGCCGAAGGTCCTGATCCCGGCACGGCTCGCCAGGAGGCTGGGAAAATGGGACGTTTATCGGCCATCGCCCTTCTTGTGGGCACCATGGCCGGACTGCTGGCCGGTCTCGCGCTCCGCCTGACCGGCGCGGAGGCGGCCGCCGACATCGTGTGGGCGGTGGTCACCGGCGTGTCGCTGGTGCCCGCGGCGGGATGGGTGGTGTCGGCGCTGCGGAGCGGCCGGATGGGTGTGGACGCCATCGCCGTCCTCGCCCTGGCCGGAGCGCTCGCCGTGGGGGAGTACCTCGCCGGTGCCCTGATCGGCGTGATGCTCGCCACCGGGCGGGCACTGGAGGAGCACGCCCTGCGCCGGGCCCGCCACGACCTGACCGCCCTGTACGAACGGGCACCGCACTCGGCCCGGCGCTACGAGAACGGGGTGCCGGACCTCGTGCCGGTCGAGCAGGTTCGCCCGGGCGACCTGCTGCTGGTCCCCAGCGGGGAGATGGTCCCCGTCGACGGCGCGGTGGTGGGCGATCTCGCGCTGCTGGACGAGTCGGCGCTGACGGGGGAGTCGGTACCGGTGGAGTACGCCGCGGGGGAGGGGGTGCGCAGCGGCGTGGTGAACGCCGGTGCCGCCTTCGACATGCGGGCCACCCGGACCGCGGCCGACAGCGCCTATGCGGGAGTGGTGCGGCTGGCGCGGCAGACAGAGACCGACAGCGCCCCCGTCGTACGGCTCGCCGACCTGGTTCCTGCCGGTCACCCTGCTGTTGGCGGCGGCCGCCTGGCTGCTGTCCGGCCAGCCGGTACGGGCCGTCGCGGTACTGGTCGTCGCCACCCCCTGCCCGCTGCTGCTCGCCGCACCCGCGGCCATCGCCTCCGGGCTGTCTCGCACGGCACGGCACGGCGTGGTGGTCAAGGGCGGTGGAGCACTGGAGCGGCTGGGCCAGGCACGCACGCTCATCCTGGACAAGACCGGGACGCTGACCGCGGGCCGGCCCCGGGTGATCGACGTCGTGGCCGCGCCCGGCGTCCGTACCGACGACGTGCTGCGCCTGGCCGCTGCGGTGGATCAAATGTCGTCGCACGTGCTCGCCGCCGCGATCGTCGACGCGGCCCGCGCGCGCGGTGCCGAGCTGCCGCAACCGGCCGAGATCCAGGAGAGGCCGGGCACCGGCACCACGGGGGTGGTGGACGGGCACCGGATAGAGGTCGGCAAGGCGACGACCTCCTCGTCTTCGGAGTGGGAACGGATCCAGCGGGCGCGGGCCGCGCTGGACGGGGCCATGACCGTCTGGGTGACGCTGGACGGCCGGGCGGCCGGGGTGATCCTGCTCCGCGACGCCATCCGGGCCGACGCCGCGCGAACGCTGCGGCGGCTGCGCGCCGCGGGCATCGAGCGGGTGGTCATGCTCACCGGAGACCGGGCCGAGGTCGCCGAGAGCGTGGGCGTGGTACTCGGCATCGACCAGGTGCTCGCCGAGCAGACCCCCGCGGCCAAGGTCGAGGCGGTACGGCGGGAGGCGACCGGCGCGGTGACCGTGATGGTGGGCGACGGGATCAACGACGCCCCGGCCCTGGCGGCGGCCGACGTCGGAGTGGCGATGGGGGCACGGGGGTCCGCCGCCTCCACCCAGGCCGCGGACGTGGTGCTCACCACCGACCGCCTGGACCGGCTCGCCGACGCGATGGACGTCGCCCGCCGCTCCCGGCGCATCGCCGTACAGAGCGCGGCCACCGGGATGGCGCTGTCGCTGCTGGCCATGGTGGTGGCCGCGGCCGGAGCCCTGCCGCCCGCGGCCGGCGCCCTCCTGCAGGAGGGCATCGACATCGCGGTGATCCTCAACGCGCTACGGGCGCTGCGTCCCACGCGGGGAACCCGGCCGCTGATGGACTCCGCCACCGAATCCCTGCTGCGCCGCTTCGAGATGGAGCACTCCTCGCTGCGGCCGACCCTGGAACTGATCCGCGAGACGGCCGACGAGCTGGGCAGGGTCCCGCCCACGGCGTCACTCGATCGGCTGCGAGAGGTCCAAGCATTCCTCACCGAGCGACTGCTGCCTCACGAACGGGCCGAGGAACAGCGGCTGTATCCGGCCATGGGGCAGGTGCTGGGCGGCCCGGAGGTCGTGATGACCATGAGCAGGGCGCATGCCGAGATCGAACGCCTGGCACGACGCCTGGGAAGTCACCTCGCCCTCATCGAGGCCGGCGGGCCGCGCCCGGAGCAGCTCGACGACCTGCGCGCCTGCCTCTACGGCCTGTACGCCGTTTTGATCCTCCACTTCGACCAGGAGGAGGAGGCCTACTTCTCCCTGGCCGCCGGTTCGTCGGCGTGACCCGGCTTGCGAAGGCGTGAACGGTGCGCATTCCCTGTCACATCCGATCGCCGCCCTGGTCAGACGAGGCGTGTCGATTTTCACCGGCCTCGATCGACGCACAGCTGGAAAGCGGTGAGGATCGGTTCTCTGAGCACCCGAAGGAGATATGACGATGCGATTCCTGATGACCACCAAGGGCGGCGACGCGGCACCCCCGAGCGAGGCGGTCCACGTGGAGATGGCCGCGTTCGTCGAGGAGATGACCCGGGCGGGGGTGCTGCTGGCGACCGGTGGCCTGGACCCGGTCGGCCTCCGCGTCTCGGCCTCCGGTGGCGAGATGACCGTCACCGACGGGCCGTTCACCGAGACGAAGGAGGCCATCGTCAGCTTCGCGCTCATCGAGGCGCGCTCGCAGCAGGAGGCCATCGAGCTCTCCCGGCGCTTCTGGAAGATCATCGGCGAGGGGGAGGGCACCATCCAGCAGGTCTTCGGCCCACAGGACTGATCGGGCGCTTGCGTACCCGGCCCGGCGGGTGCTGTGATCGAGCCCGTGATGCCCCGGGACGCCCATCGTGCGGTCGACGAGGTCTGGAAGATGGAGTCGGCGAGGATCATCGCCGGGCTCGTCCGGATGCTGGGCGACGTGGGACTGGCCGAGGAGCTCGCGCAGGACGCGCTCCTCGCCGCCCTCGAACGGTGGCCTGACTCAGGCGTTCCGGATAATCCGGGTGCCTGGCTCATGGCCGTCGCCAAACGTCGCGCCATCGACCACCTGCGGCGCGGCGAGCGGCTCGAGCGCGGGCACGAGCAGCTCGCCCACGAGCTCGCCACCCGGCCGGACGGCACCGAGGCCGAGACCGACGCGGCACTCGACGACGAGGTGGGCGATGACGTCCTGCGCCTGATGTTCGTCTCCTGCCACCCGGCGCTGTCCGCCGAGTCCCGGGTGGCGTTGACGCTGCGGTTGCTCGGCGGCCTGCGCACCGACGAGATCGCGAGGGCCTTTCTCGTCTCCGAGCCGACCGTCGCGCAGCGCGTCGTCCGGGCCAAACGCACCCTCGCCGAACTCGGGGTTCCCTTCGAGGTCCCCACGGGGCCGGACCGGGCCGCGCGCCTGTCATCGGTCCTCGAGGTCATCTACCTGGTGTTCAACGAGGGGTACGCGGCGAGCGCCGGCGACGGCTGGACGCGCCAGGACCTCTGCCAGGAGGCGCTGCGCCTGGGCCGTCTGCTGGCCGGGCTCGCGCCCGGCGAGGCCGAGGTACACGGACTGGTCGCACTGATGGAGCTCCAGGCGTCCCGGCTGGCCGCCAGGACGGGGCCGTCGGGCGAGCCCGTCGCGCTGCACGAGCAGAACCGCGGACGCTGGGACCAGCTCCTCATCCGCCGCGGCTTCGCGGCACTGCTGCGTGCCAGGCAATCCGGCGGACCTCTCGGCCCGTACGTGCTGCAGGCCGCCATCGCGGTCTGTCACGCGCGGGCCCGTACGGCGGAGGAGACCGACTGGGCACAGATCGCCGCCCTCTACGAAACGCTCGTCCGGGTGCTGCCCACCCCGGTCGTGCAGCTCAACCGGGCGGTCGCGCTGGCCATGGCGTACGGTCCCGAGGCGGGGCTGGCACTCGTCGACACCCTGGTGGCCGAGCCGGCGCTCAAGGGCTACCACCGGGTGCCCAGCGTGCGCGGCGACCTGCTGGCCAGGCTAGGTCGCCACGAGGAGGCCCGGCGGGAGTTCGAACGGGCCGCGGCGCTCACTCTCAACGTGCCCGAACGCACGATACTGCTGGAACGCGCCGCGGCCTGCGCGGACGCCGCCACGCCGGGGAGCGCGGTCACCCTGGCCGAGGCCGCGGACGCCTTCCTCGCCCGTGAGGACCTGGACGCCGCGAGCCTCCGTTCCTACCGCCAGACCATGAGCCGGCTCCGTCGCGATCTCGGCGACGACATCCCGTTGCGGGACGTGACCGCCGGACAGGTCGCCGAGGTCTTCGCCACCGCCTGGGAGAGCGCCGCCGCCGCGACGTGGAACAGGCACCGGGGTGCCGTCCGATCCTTCTCCGCCTGGGCCGCGGACCGGGGCCGGCTGAGCGAAGACCTGGCCGCCGGGATCGGTCGCCGGCCCGAGCCCCGGTCGCGCACCCGCCCCATGGAGCCGCCACGCGTCGAGGCGCTGTGGGAGCGGCAGGACCTCGCCCCGCGCGAGCGCGCCCTGTGGCTGATGCTCCACGAGAGCGCGGCCGGGATCGGCTCGGTGCTCGCGCTCAACGTCGAGGACCTCGACCTGGCGGGGATGCGAGGCAGGGCGCCGGGGTCCCGCTGGATTCACTGGCGGTCGGGCACCGCCGAGCTCATCCCCCAGCTCATCGCGGGCCGTCGTCGCGGCCCGCTGTTCCTGTCCGAGCGCAGGCCCGGCCCCGGCCGTCGGCCCGCCCCCGGCGACCTGTGCCCCGAGACCGGCCGCCGCAGGCTCTCCTACGAACGGGCCGAATATCTGTTCAAGCAGGCCACCGGCCACACTCTCCATCAACTGCGGAGCAGATGAACCGTTTCGGCGCGCTTTGGCGCCATGCACCCGATCAGAGATGCCGCTGATCCGGTGAGGTGATCGTGCCGGCGGCGGCGTTCGATCTTCTCGGTGTGGTAGCGGGCCTTGTCGGCTGCTTCTTCTCGACTGGCTCGACCTCGAATAACCCGTCCCCACCACGCATACCGCCATCATCCCGCACGAATGATCACGAAACGCGAGCGGATCGCCTCCATGCTGTCATGCCTGGGGTCGCCGCTCCGGGCGGAGGTTCAGCATGTAGAAGACCTTGTCGAAGCGGCGGGCGCCGACGGCGACGAAGTCGGGCAGACGGCCGTATTCGCTGAAGCCCAGGGACCGGTAGAGGTGCAGGGCATTGCTGTTGTCGCCACGGGCGTCCAGGGTAAGGATCTCGATTCCCGCCCGCCTGGCGTCAGCGATCAAGCCGGTGGTGAGTGCCCGACCGATGCCGCGCCCATGGGCGGCGGCATCCACCGCGATCTTCTCCAGATCGGCGTGCGGACGATGGGTCGGTCGCGCGTAGCGCAGCCAGTACCCCAGCCCGACCAGCCGACGGTCGACGTATGCGACACGCATGGCTGCATCACCGGCGTGCACCGCGGAGACGACGTGGTCGAGGAGCTCCGCCACCTCACCGGGCGAGGGAGGTTCAACCCAGCCAAGTGCGGCACCTCCACGGACCAGGTCCGCCAGGATCTGATGGGCCGACTCCGCAAACCGGGCCCAAAGGTCCGAATCGGACGTCAGCTCCGTCGGGTCAAGGATGACAGGCTCACCGGTCCCGCCGCTGGTCATGGCCGTATTCATGAGCAGCAGCCTAACCAGCCCGAGCCCCAGCAGAGACCCTCCACCCCAGCACCAGCCGTGACCGAGCCACGTTACTGACCCACGCTCCTAGCCACGAACTTCCCGCATGGTTTCAGCCGCCTGGCTGATACGGCGCAGTGCCGCCCGACGACCCGGGCGGCGCTGCGCGTCGAAGGCGTCAGCGTGCGGGGTCGCGGTTGAACGTGGTTTTCGTCCGGACCTATCCGATGGCCGCCATCCAGTCGGCAGGTCCCGCGGTGGGCCGGAATCCGATCAGCATTCGCGCCGGTCCGCCAGGGCGTCGGATGGCCTGCCGTGATTGTGGTTCCTTCGCGGGAGTTCTGTCGGAGCGGTGAGATAGGTTCCCGGTTCATGATCGACTGTTTACCGGCCGGCACGGCCGTGTGGGAGCAGTGCGGCAGGGTGCCGGTGGTGCCACCGGTCCGGCCCCGCAAGCTGGCGAAGGTTCCCTTCGTCGAGCTGGCGGACGGCCGGCTGCAGGGCGTCGTGTCGAGCGGCTCGGACATCGGCCGCGTCTACGTCTCCTCCGTCACCGCGGCCACCCACACCTACAGCTGCAGTACCAACAACAACCGTCCGTGCGGTGGCCTGTCCGGTTCCTACCCGTGCAAGCATCTGCGGGCGCTGACCGCCGAGGCCGTGCTGCAGTACGGCCTCGACCGGGTGGCCCGTTACCTGCGGGCCGAGGTCTCCGAGGGGGCCGACCTGATCGACTGCCTTCGCGGCGGCCTTGGCCCCGCTCCCGCGGCCACCGTGTTCAGCCGTTTCCTGCGCCACCTGGCCTACCTGGAGCTGCCCGACACCACCACGCCGATCCCCGAGCTTCACTGGTTCCCGGCCACGGGGGTGGTGCGCTGATGCTCGCCACACAGCTGACCCGGCTGCGGGGTGGCGAGCCGGCGGGCCTCGGGGAGGCACTGGAGCTGGTGACCGACTTCGACGAGGCTCTGGTGCACGGGCTGGCCCGGCTCTCCGAGCAGCACGCCGCGGCGCTGACCGCTCTGGCCGGCGCCTTCGCGCTCACCCCGATCGGCGAGGGGGCGGCGGAGGCCGCTGCCAAGGTCGTCTCCGGCTCGATCGCCGAGGAGCATCTGACGATGCTGGCAGGCGGCCGGACCGCGCTGCTGGGCGCCGTGCACGACGCTCTGCTGGCCGAACTGGACGCGGCCCTGGGGCGCGAACGCGCCCCGTGGCAGGCAGCGCCGGAGCCTGAGGCGGACGGCGCGGGCAACCTGCTCGCCGCCGCCCGGTCCTGGCTGTGCGAGCTGGCCATCACCGGCTGGCGCGGCGTCGACCACGACCTCGTCTCGGCCTCGGACCAGACCATCGAGGCGCTGCTGGCCGTGCCGGAGCAGCGCAGGCCGGCGGTGCTGCTCGACGGCCTGGCGGCCGAGCTGCGCGCCTGCTGCCCGATCGGCACGATGGAGCGTCTGCCCGTACGGCGCTGGGCCGATCTGTGGACCCGGGCCCTGCTGCTGGCCAGGGCGGGCGGCCAGAGCGGCGAGCGCGTCGCGGCCGAGCGCCTGTCGGGGCGGCTGCTGATCCTCGGTGTCGACGTGCACGAGCACGCCACCGCCGTACAGATGCAGGTGCACGGCGTGCTGGAGCCCGCCGGCGGCGGCCGGGCCCGGCTGGTACGCACCAGCGTGGCCGCCGCCAAGGTGGACACCATCGTCGGCCCCGCCGTCTGGAAGCTGCCGCACCGCCATCCCCGGCTGCTGGGCGCGCTTGCCGAACGGCGCAGCCTGGAGATCACCGATGTGCCCGTGCTGGCCAGTGGTGACCTGGTGTGGGATGACGATCGGGCGCGGGCCGGTGAGCCGGTCGACGCCTTCGCGGTGGCCAGGGTCTCCCTCGCCGGAGCGCTCGCGCCGGCCGCACCGCCCCTGGACCGCCACCCGGTGCTCATCGCCGAGCCGGTGCTGGTGGCGGATTACCAGGTCACCCGTGACGGCTCGTTCGACCTGGGCGGCGCCGTGCTCGCCGTCGACACCGATGGACTGCCCGCCTGCGGCCCGCTCACGCCGAAGCTGGTGGCCGGATCCTCGGAGTGCATCGGGCTGATGCGCTGGGACGGCGGCCGCTGGCTGCTGCAGCCGCTCGCGGTGCGAGCCAAGGTCAAGCGCGAGACGGTCGAGGCGCACAGCGGCGACTGGGCCCTGGGGCCCACCGACCCCAAGGTGGTCAAGGCCGAGGCCAGGGCGGGGGACGCGGTCGCGGTGCTGCGCGAACGAGCCGGACGGTTGCTGAGACGATGAGCCGGCACAGCGAGAACATCACGGCGAGCGCCGAGCAGAACCGGCGTCAGGTGCTCTACTGGCGGCTGCTCGCCCGCCTCTTCGACAGCGACGAGCAGCCCGCGCTGGAGAGCGCGGGCGTGGCCATCGTCGACGATCTCGGACTGCCCGCGGCGTTGCTCGACCCCTCGGTGTCCGTGGACACCCTGGTGCAGCGTTTTCCCGAGCTGGCCGCGGAGTTCCAGGACCTGCTCGCCCTGGGGGAGCGACCGGGGGAGCAACCGGGGGAGCGGGAGGCCGGCCAGGAGGTGCGCAGGGCGGCTCTGGTGTCGAAGCTGCTGCTCAACGTCTTCGCCACCGGGGCGGGCGAGGTCACCGCGACCCGGCTCGCGGCCTGGCAGCAGGACGCCGGCTGGTTCAAGCAGGCCCTGGGCTGTGCGGACGGCCGTCAGGCGGGCGGTGCGGGTGGTGGTGCGGGCGGCGGCGTGAGTGACCGCGAGCTGGCCTCGGTGCTGGCCGGTCTGGAGGCCGACCTGGTCGGCCGCATGCGGTTGCGTGAGGTTCTGGCCGACCCGGTGCTGGCCAGGCAGCTCACACCGAGCATGTCGCTCATCGAGCAGCTGCTGCGTGACAAGGCCAACCTGTCGGGGGTGGCGCTGGCCAACGCCAAGGCACTGATCCGCAGGTTCGTCGACGAGGTCGCCGAGGTGCTGCGCACGCAGGTCGAGAAGACCAGCGTGGGCGCCGTCGACCGCTCGGTGCCGCCCAAGCGGGTCTTTCGCAACCTCGACGTCGAGCGCACGATCTGGAAGAACCTCGTCAACTGGAACCCCGAGGACCAGCGGCTCTACGTCGACCAGCTCTACTACCGGCGCACCGCCAGGCGCACCACGCCGGCCCGGATGATCGTGGTCGTCGACCAGTCGGGCTCGATGGTCGACGCGATGGTCAACTGCACCATCCTGGCGTCGATCTTCGCGGGGCTGCCCAAGGTGGACGTGCATCTGATCGCCTACGACACCCGCGCGCTCGACCTCACCCCGTGGGTGAACGATCCGTTCGAGGTGCTGCTCCGGACCCAGCTGGGTGGCGGCACCGACGGCACGGCCGCCCTGACCCTGGCCCAGCCGAAGGTCTCCGACCCGCGCAACACCGTGGTCGTGTGGATCTCGGATTTCTACGAATGGCAGTGCGAGGCCGTCTTCACCGGACTGGAGGCGCTGCACCGCTCCGGCGTCCGGCTCATCCCGGTGGGTTCGGTGAGCAGCGGCGGCCAGCAGAGCGTCAATCCATGGTTCCGCCAGCGGCTCAAGGACCTGGGCACGCCGGTGATCTCCGGCCACATCCGCAAACTCGTGTTCGAGCTGAAGAACTTTCTCACCTAGGAGCCCCTACCGATGACCAATGAGATGTTGCGCGCGCCCGCCGAGGTGAAGTACGCCGAGGAGCTGGACTGGCTGGAGTCGGTCGACGACGGCCCCAAGCCCTTCTCCTGGCGGCTCAGCCCCCGCATGGTGCGACTGTTCGTGCTCGGTTCCGAGCGCTCCGACGGGCTGGAGCGGGAGATCTCGCAGAAGTGGTTCGGCGAGCGGAGTCTCGTCGAGCGCAGCATCGTGACGCTGGCCTCCGACCGCGGGCTGCTGCTCATCGGCGACCCCGGCACCGGCAAGAGCTGGCTGGCCGAGTTGCTCGCCGCCGCCATCTGCCGCAACTCCACCCTGGGCGTCCAGGGCACGGCGGGCACCACCGAGGACCACATCAAGTACTCCTGGAACGTCTCCATGGTGATCGCCAAGGGGCAGTCCCGCGAGTCGATGATCCCCTCGCCGATCATGACGGCGATGGAGCGGGGGGTGATCGGCCGTTTCGAGGAGCTGACCCGCTCGACCAGTGACGTGCAGGACGCCCTGATCTCGATCCTGTCGGAGAAGTACATCTCCATCCCCGAGCTCGACACCGACAACATCGTGTTCGCCAAGCCCGGGTTCTCCGTCATCGCCACGGCCAACAGCCGTGACCGGGGAGTGAACGACCTGTCCTCGGCTCTGAAGCGGCGGTTCAACTTCGTCAGGATCCCGGTCGTGACGAGCAAGGCCAGCGAGGCGGAGATCGTCCGCTTCCGCACCACCGAGCTGCTGCGCCGCCACCGCATCGAGCTGGACCTGCCGCCCACGCTGCTGGACATCCTGCTGCGGAGCTTCGCCGACCTGCGCGCCGCGGCGGCCTCGGCCACCAGCGAGGACGAGAAGCTGGAGTCGGCGCTGTCGACCGCCGAGCAGATCGGCGTGCTGGAGGACGCCATCCTGCACAGCAACTTCTTCGGTGACCGCACCCTGCGCGCCCAGACGCTGGGCGGCGCCCTGGTGGGCTCGCTGGCCAGGCGCGCTCCCGAGGACCTGGCCATCCTGAACAAGTACTGGCACGGGGTCGTCGAGCCGCGCAGCAAGAAGGAGGGCGGGGAGTGGACGGACTTCCTCGAAGGCGGTCGCCAGGCGATCTCCACGCTGTCGTGACCTCCTTCCCACGACCCGTGGCATCACGCCGAGTTTCCCGCCCAGAGCCAGAGCTCGGGGTCTCCACGCCCGAGGAGATGTGATGAGCACCTTCGCCGCCCTGCGCGAGCAGCTTCTGGATGCCGCCACCGCCTTTGCCGGCGGCCCGGACGCGCTGCCTGAGATCCTGGCGGGCCTGGTCGACGACGTCGACCGGGCGCTGCGCGAGGAGCTGGAGATATTCCCGGTGTGTCACCACTCACCGGCCTCCGCGCTGGCCATGACGCGGCGGCTGCGCGACAGGCAGCCCAAGGTCATCTACCTGGAGTTGTGTGAGGACCTGCGGCCGCTGCTGGAGGAGCTGCGCAACTGCCGGCTGCCGGTGGCGCTGCAGGCGTTCGCCACCGAGCTGGAGGGCTTTCCGCCCGGCTCCGGCCCGCTGAGCGTTGTGGCGCCGCTGACCGAGGCCTCGGCGGAGTACCAGGCCATCGCCTATGCGCTGGACACCCCGGGCGTCGAGCTGGTGCTGGTCGACCGCTCGGCCGACCATGTCTTCCAGTGGCTGCCCCGGGAGGAGGCCGGGCCGGTCACCGCCGAGCGCGACGGCGACCTGCACGGCGACGCCGTGGGTGTCGAGGTGGGCGACCTGAGGCCGCGTTTCGCCGAGCTGGAGGAGCACCTGCTGCGCCACGGCAAGGTCCGCCACTGGTCGGAGTGGTGGGACCAGTACGTCGAGCAGCCGCTGGCCGGCGCGGACTACGACACCTACCGGCAGGCCATGGCGCTGATCGGCAGCCTGTTCCGGCGGCTGGGGCCCGGTGGCGAGCGGCTGGCCGGTGACGAGGAACGCGAGCGCCACATGTGGACCCGGATCCGCGAGCACCTGGCCGTCTCCGGCGCCGACCCGGCGACCTGCCTGTACGTGTGCGGTGCCTTCCACGCCGTCAGCACGGTGCCCGAGTTCGGCCTGGCGGCCGACGCGCCGGCGTACACCATCACCCCTCCTACGGCCACGCGCTGGCTGTACGGGTTGATCCCCTCCAGCCACTCGGCGATCGAGGCCCAGTTCGGCCTGGCCCAGGGGTCGGTGTCGATCGCTGCGGCGACCTGGGCCAAGGCGGCGACGCGCGGCGGCCTCACACCGTACCGGCTGCGGGGGCAGCGGGGCACCCGCTCGCGGACCGTGTCCCCCGCACGGGCCGCGGTGCCGGCCCCCGCAGGGCAGGTCACCGACCGGTTGTCGGGGTTCCTGGCCACGCCGCCCGTGCTGGACGGCCTGGACGAGGCCGAGCTGCGCGGCTGGTGTGTCGACATCGTGCGGCTGGCCCGCCGTAACGGCTATCTGGCCAGCACCGCCGACGCCATCGCGGTGTTCGAGACCTCGATCCTGCTCGCGGGGCTGCGCAACCGGGCCAGGCCGACGCCGTACGACTTCCAGGACGCGGCTGTCACGTGCATCGAGAAG
Source organism: Streptosporangium sp. NPDC001681 (assembly GCF_040298085.1). Classification (NCBI taxonomy): domain Bacteria; kingdom Bacillati; phylum Actinomycetota; class Actinomycetes; order Streptosporangiales; family Streptosporangiaceae; genus Streptosporangium; species Streptosporangium sp. NPDC001681. The sequence continues at coordinate 104,441 of NZ_JBEOZN010000014.1, forward strand.
GACGTGGTGCCGGGCCGTCGTGACATCCGCCGCCTGTGCGAGATCCTCCTGGGAGGCGACCGGATCGGCGAGGTCGGCTACGACGCGCTCCCGCCGCTGGCGCGCGACGTGTACGACCGGCTGGAACCGCTCGGGCTGGACCCGGGCAGGCGCACCCAGCAGCGGGCGCTGCTGGACCTGCGGGCCGATCCCGAACTGGTGCCGTGCTCGGACCTGCTGTGGATACTGCGCCAGCTGCTGCCCGAGGGCGCGGTCCGGCCCATCATGGGGGCGCGCCGCCTGGGAGAGCGGCCGATCCAGGAGAGCTGGGACCTGGCGATCGGCCGCCACCAGCGGTCGATCATCGAACTGGGCTACGAGGGCGTCACCGTCGAGCAGGTGCTGGAACAGCGCCTGCGCCGCAAGGTGTGGGAGCCCCAGGCCGGTGCGGGGGTCGCTCTGGCGGCGGTGGAGGACGCCATCCTCTACCTGGGCGGCCGCCGCTTCGCCGACGAGCTCGGCAGCCGCGCGGTGGAACTGCTGGCGGCCGAGCGCACCGTGGACGATGCCCCCGAGGTGCTGCGCCGGATCCGCCGGCTGCTGGCGCACTATCGGGCCACCCAGCCGGACCTGCCTGCCTGGTGCGAGGCGTTCGTCACGGCCGGTTACGCGCACTACTGCACGCTGCTGCCGACCGCCTTCGTGGACGAGGACACCGGAGTCCGCCAGGTCGGTGCCATGCTCGGTTTCCTGTTCTCCATGGAGGGGCTCGCGCTGTCGCTGGGCTGTGACCGGACCCAGCTGGAGCTGGCGGTGCGGCAGGCGCATCCGCAGGAGCCGGCCAAGATGGCGCTGCTGTGGGCGGCCCAGACCCACCTGGGTCTGCTTTCGCAGGCCCAGCTGCGCGCCCGGTGTGACGAGCTGCTGGCCAACCCGCTCGTCATCCCCTCCTTCCCGCTCTATCTGAGCGGGTTCGTCCAGGCGCTCGAACCCGTTCCCGCCCTCGCGCCGTTCGTGGTCGAGGTGCTGTCCAAGGCCTTCGCCCGACTGCCCGACGAGGTCCTGCTGCCGTGGCTGCCGACGCTGATCACGACGTTGCGCCGGCACGCGCTGGAGCTGGTCCCGGTGCTCGTGCGCGAGGCGGGCAGGACCTTCCCCGCCTCCCTGGCCGAGCTCGACGAGTGGGTCGCGCCATGGGAGAGGCCGGCCCGGCCCGTGGCGCCGGCCCGGCCGGCGTCCGCGCCGAGCGGGCCGGTGGCCGGCCTGCTGGCCGGGCACCCGCAGGCGTGTGACGCCGTGGCGGCACTGCTCGGCTGCGTGGGGGAGTGGCCGACGACCACCGAGGGCATCGCGGGCACGGAGGGCACGGTGGGCGCGGCAGCGGGTGAGCTGCTCACCCGGCATCCGGCGACGACCGGCGCGATCGCGGTGCTGCTCACCGGCTGATGACGGGCGAAGCCGCTCGTCAGCGTGCCGCGAGGGCGGGTGTGTCCCCGCCGGGGTTCACTCTCGGAGGGAGGGCGCTCGCCTCACCTGCGGCGATGACGGCTGCCAGGGCGCGGTGTGGTCGGGCGTTTGGCCTCGACGCCGTCCTTCCCCCGTCTGGCGCCTCCGGGGTCCGGAGGGTCGAAAGTCCCATGGGAACGGGACCTCCGGGACCTCGGCGCGAGCCGTACGGCACTGCCTCCGGGCTCTGGAAAACGATGTGATGAGGGTGCGACAGAAACCGGGAGACACCACAGAGAAGGGGAGCCGTCATGGCCACCACTCGCGGACGAGTTCACACCGGGCCGGTCATGAACGCCGCCCCCGTCACCCCCACCCCCGTCACCCCCGTCACCGTCACCCCCGCCGCCGCGAGGCGCCCGGTCGACTACGTGTGGGCGATCGCCCGCATCGCCCTGGGCTGGGTGTTCCTGTGGGCGTTCCTGGACAAGACCTTCGGCTGGGGGTTCGCCACCCCCGCCGAGCGGGCGTGGATCGCCGGGGGCAGCCCCACCACCGGGTTCCTCAAGGGCACCGGGGAGAACGCGCTCGGCGGCCTGTTCGCCGGCCTGGCCGGGCAGGGCTGGGTGGACTGGCTGTTCATGCTCGGCCTGCTCGGCATCGGCGCGGCCCTCATCGTGGGGGCGGGTCTGCGGATCGCGGCCGCCACCGGCGGGCTGCTGATGGTCCTGATGTGGGCGGCCGAACTGCCGCTGACCACCAACCCCTTCATGGACGAGCACCTCGTCTACGCCGTCGTGCTGGCCGGCCTGGCGATGGCTCAGGCCGGTGACACCCTCGGTCTCGGCAGGTGGTGGGGCGCCACCCCGCTGGTGCGGGAGCACCCCGTCCTGCGCTGACCGGCCACCTCGGTGAAAGACCCGCTCCCGGCAAGGGGGCGGGTCTTCCTGGTTTGACGCCGGCCGACATCCCCACCGAGCGGCCTTGAACCGGACTGCGATGGTGGCATCGGCACGGTCACCGGCCGCAGTCGCGACAGTCGGCCGGTCGGTGTCTCGTGCACACGACCAGTCCTAACACTGGAAGGTTTGTGGCCGCCCCCTTCAGATCACGTTCAGGCGAACGGTCGGAGAGTGCTTGGAGGGCCGGGCCGCGGAAACGCGTGCGGGGCGAGCGCGGCGGCAAGGCAGGCGACCGGGACCACGGGTAGGAGACGTAGCGGTGGTCGAAGTCCAGGACGGCGACCGGACCGATGAGCGGTCGAGCATCCGTCCCACTAGGCGGAAATCTCAGGTCAAGTGCGGTTTCCAGGTCCGTTTCGGCGGCGCTCCCGGCGGCTTCGGGCTGGCTTGACGCCCCACTTGGGGCAATTGTATGGTTACTTAGTAGGAAATATAGGAAATGTGTGATGCGGAAGCCGCTCTGTGACGGCGCGGTCACGGATCTCGGCTCGCGGACGACGGCGACGGCAGGGCCGAAGGAAGGGCGTCGATTCCTTGCGGCCGGTGCGGGACACGGAAAGCGCATCGATGACCACTGCTTTTTCTCCCGGCGGAGTGTCGCGTGGAATTAATGGAATATCCGGCTGAAGTCGATCAGCCGGAAAGGGTGCCCCTTCGAAAAGACGTGCGGAGCTCGGCGGTCCATGAACCGTCGCAGCCGCGCTCCATGTCGCCGGACTTCTCGCTGGAATTTCTCCGGAAACTCTTCGATGACGCGTGTTTCGACGAGAAGACGTCGGCACGGGTCGCGGACCTTCTCGACCAGTGGTCCGCGAGAAAGGCGACAGCCCCGCGGTCGGTGAGACGACTGCTGTGGCAGGGGCAGGTGGACGAGGCGCTCCTGGCGCTGCGGAAGCCGAAGGGGCCTGGCTCGCCGGCGCTTGGACCGTTCCGTGCGCTGAGCGACTGGGTCTTCTGCTGGTATCCGGGCCTCCAGGTCCGCGCGCCTCGCGGCGAGATCGAGGTGACCACCGGGCTGGAGGGCATGCGGGTGCTGTCGGCCTTCCTGGACGGACACGCCGACCAGCAGGCCGTCACCCGTGCCGAGCAGGTCCTGCGGTTGTGCCCGATGGGAGACGCGGCGCTGGAGCCGCTCACCGCCGCGCTCGCCACCCTGGTCTACGCCGACCGGGCGGACCTGGCCGGCCGGTGGTGTGAGCCGCTGCTCGAACAGACCACGACCCACTGCGCCCCGACCTGGCAGGGGATGTTCGCAGCGGTCCGGGCCGAGACCGCGATCCGCCAGGGCCGGCTCCAAGAGGCGGAGCGGTGCGCCCACGCGGCGCTCACCCACATGCCGATGGCCGCGTGGGGGGTGGGGCTCGGCCTCCCGCTGGCCAGCATGGTGGCCGCCAAGGTCGGGATGGGCAAGTACGAGGACGCCGCACGCTATCTGGCGGTCCCGGTCCCCGAAGCCATGTTCCAGACTCCGGCCGGGCTGCACTACCTGTCCGCCCGGGGTGGTTGTCACCTGGCGACCGGCGCCGCGCAGGCCGCCCTCACCGACTTTCTGACCTGCGGAGACCTCATGCGGCAGTGGGGGCGCGACCTGCCGGGGATCGTCGCCTGGCGGCTCGGCGCCGCCCGGGCGCACCTGGAGCTGGGCCGGACCGGCGAGGCCAGGACGCTCATCGACGACCAGCTCGACCTGCTGGGGCCGGCCCCGACCCGTACCAGGGGCATCGCGACACGCCTGCGGGCGGCGACGGTCGCCCTCGAGGCGCGCCCGACCGTTCTGGAGGAGGCGGTGGAGGTCCTGCAGATCTCCCACGACCAGCTCGAGCTGGCCCTGGCACTCGCGGAGCTCGGCCGCGCCCACTCCCGTCTCGGGCGGTCCCACCGGGCCAGGACCGTCGAACGCAGGGCCCGCCACATCGCGAGGTCCTGCGGTGCGGAGCCGCTGATCGACGCGCTCTCGCAGAGCCCGCCGCGACCGGGCACTCCGGGCACGCCGAGCACACCGGGCACTCCGGGCGGTGCCGTCCCCGCGGACCCTGGCGACGTGGGACTGAGCGACGCCGAGCGCAGGGTCGCCACCCTGGCGTCCCAGGGATACACCAACCGGCAGATCTCCGGGAAGCTCTATGTCACGGTCAGCACGGTCGAGCAGCATCTGACCCATATCTATCGTAAACTCGGTGTTTCCCGCAGGGTTGATCTCCCGGCTCTTCTCGATTAGCGGCCCCTGTTTTAGGGGTCGCTAGGGGTACTCCATTGTCGGCCGAATAGCGAGGCTTGGAACAGCCTTTCTTGCCGGTTCACGATATGGAGCGAAGATGAGTCTCGACCATTCGACGTCAAACGAATGGGGAATCGAGCCGACCGACGCGATCGCCATCGTCGGAATGGCGTGCCGGCTGCCGCACGCGCCCGATCCCGGCGCGTTCTGGGACCTGCTGCTCCAGGGACGCTCCGCGATCACGGAGGCGCCCGCCGGCCGCTGGGGTGAGGCCGGCCCGACTCCCCGCTTCGGCGGGTTCCTCGACGACGTCGACCGGTTCGACCCCGAGTTCTTCGCGATCTCCCCGCGTGAGGCGGCCGCGATGGATCCGCAGCAGCGCCTCGTCCTGGAACTGGCCTGGGAGGCACTCGAGGACGCCCGGATCCTGCCCGCCGACCTCGCGACCACCTCCACCGGTGTCTTCGTCGGCGCCATCGCCTCCGACTACGCCGCCCTGCAGCACCGGCGGGGGACGGACGCCATCACCCGCCACACGATGACCGGCCTCAACCGCGGCCTCATCGCCAACCGGGTCTCCTACGCGCTGGGGCTCCGCGGCCCCAGCCTGACCGTCGACTCCGCGCAGTCGTCGTCCCTGGTCGCGGTCCACCTCGCCGCGACGAGCCTGCGCGCGGGTGAGTCCACCCTCGCGATCGCGGCGGGTGTGAACCTGAACATCGTCGTGGACGCCACCATCGCCGCCGAGAAGTTCGGCGGCCTGTCACCCGACGGGCGCTGCTTCACCTTCGACGCCCGCGCGAACGGCTACGTGCGCGGCGAGGGAGGAGGCGTCGTCGTCCTCAAGCCGCTGGCCCGGGCCGTCGCCGACGGAGACCGGATCCACTGTGTGATCCGCGGCAGCGCCGTCAACAACGACGGCCAGGCCACCGACCTCACCGGTGGCCTCACCGTGCCGAACCCGGACGCGCAGGCCGAGGTGATCCGGCTGGCCACCGAGCGCGCCGGAGTGGCACCCGATGCGGTCCAGTACGTCGAACTCCACGGCACCGGGACCAGGGTCGGAGACCCGATCGAGGCCGCGGCGCTCGGCGCCGCGCTGGGCGCGGGACGTGCTTCCCAGGACGCGCTCGTGGTCGGATCGGTCAAGACGAACGTCGGGCATCTGGAGGGCGCGTCGGGAATCGTCGGCCTGCTGAAGGTGGCGCTGAGCATCGGGCACCGGCGGATCCCGGCCAGTCTCAACTTCGAGACGCCGAACCCCGACATCCCCTTCGACCGGCTCAACCTGCGCGTGCAGTCGGGCACCGGCCCCTGGCCACGGCAGGAGCGGCCGCTCGTCGCCGGGGTCAGCTCGTTCGGCATGGGCGGCACCAACTGCCACATCGTGCTCGCCGAACCACCGCCCGCCAAGGCAGGTATCGATCCGGCTCCCGAGACCGAGGTGATCGCGTGGACGCTGTCAGGGGCGAGCGAGGCGGCGCTGCGCGGCCAGGCGGCCCGGCTGCACGCCTCCCTCACCGCACGTGACTCCTTCGATCCGGCCGGCGTCGCGCTGTCACTCGCCACGACCCGGACGGTGTTCAAGCACCGGGCGGTGCTCGTCGGAGAGCGCGCCGAGGCCCTCGACGGCCTGCGGGCACTCGCCGGGGGAGACCAGGCGGCCTGCCTCGTACGGGGCGTGAGCCGGACGGCCGGCGGCACGGTGTTCGTCTTCCCCGGGCAGGGATCCCAGTGGGAGGGCATGGCCGCGGACCTGTCGCGCACCTCGCCGGTGTTCGCCCGGCACCTTCGGGCGTGCGCGGACGCGCTCGCACCGCACCTCGACTGGTCGCTGACCGATCTGCTCACCGGCCGCCCCGGCGCGCCCCCGCTGGAGCGGGTGGACGTCGTACAGCCCGCTCTTTTCGCGGTCATGGTCTCGCTCGCGCGGCTGTGGGAGTCGGCCGGCGTCCGCCCCGACGCCGTCATCGGCCACTCCCAGGGGGAGATCGCCGCCGCTCACCTCGCCGGTGCCCTCTCGCTCGACGACGCCGCCGCGGTCGTCGCCCTGCGAAGCCAGGCCATCGCCACCATCGCGGGCACCGGTGCGATGGCCTCCGTCGCGCTCGGTGCGGGCGAGGTACGCGAACGGCTGGCTCACTGGAGCGACCGGCTCGGCGTCGCGGCGGTCAACGGTCCCGCCTCCACCGTGGTCTCCGGTGACGCCGAGGCGCTCGCCGAACTCCTCGCCGGATACCGCGACGAGGGCGTCCGGGTCCGCGAGATCCCCGTCGACTACGCCTCCCACTCGCCCCAGGTCGAGCCGGTGCGCGGGCGCCTCCTCGACGCGCTGTCCGGAATCCGGCCCCAAAGCTCGGCCGTCGCCTTCTACTCCACCGTCACCGGTGGCCGGCTCGACAGCGCCGCTCTCAGCGCCGACTACTGGTACCGCAACCTGCGCCAGAGCGTGGAGCTGGAACAGGCGGTCAAGGCCGCCGTCGCCGACGGGCACCGCGCGTTCGTGGAGAGCAGCCCGCACCCGATCCTCACCGAGGGCGTCCGGGCGAGTGCCGACGACGTCCTGGCGATCGGTACGCTCCGGCGCGGCCAGGGCGGCCTGCGGCAGTTCCTCACCGCTCTCGCCCAGCTCCACGTGGACGGCGGAACCGTACGCTGGCCGGATGTCATCGGCGCCGGGGCGGTGCCGGTCGACCTGCCCACCTACGCCTTCCAGCGCCGGCGTCTGTGGATCGACACCTCGTCCGCGCCCGCCACGCGCCCTGAGATCCTCAAGGACGCCGAGGAGGCCCCGGCGGCAGGGGACGCCCCGGCCTCGGCACTTGCCGCCCGGATCGAGGGGCTCGGTGATCAGGAGCGGGACCGCGCGGTCCTGGACCTGGTCCGGACAAGCGCGGCGATCGTGCTCGGCCACCCGGCGGGGGACGCGGTCGGCGAGGATCTCACGTTCAGGGACCTCGGCTTCGACTCGGCGGCGGGAGTCGAGTTCCGTGACCGGCTGGCCGCGGCGACCGGGCTGCGCCTGCCCGCCACGCTCGTCTACGACCGCCCAACGCCCCAGGCCGTCGCCGCCTATCTGCGCGACGAGGTCGCCGGTGCCGTCCCGGGCCGGGAAGTCCCCGCGTCGGCCAGGCCGGTGGAAGGCGAGCCGATCGCGATCGTGGCGATGAGCGGCCGCTGGCCCGGCGGAGCCGGGACGCCCGAGGAGCTGTGGCGGCTGCTGCTGTCCGGCAGGGACGCGATCGGCGGTTTTCCCGACAACCGGGGCTGGGACGTGGAGCGGCTCCTGGCCGCGGACGGGCCGGGCACCTCCGTCACCCGGGAAGGCGGCTTCCTGCACGACGCCGACCGGTTCGACGCCGCCTTCTTCGGACTGAGCCCGCGCGAGGCCGCGGCGATGGACCCCCAGCAGCGACTGCTGCTCGAAACGTCGTGGGAGCTCTACGAGCGGGCCGGGATCGACCCCTCCAGTCAGGGCGGCAGCCGTACCGGAGTGTTCGTCGGCGTGATCCCGCAGGAATACGGCCCACGCCTGCACGAGACGTCGCAGGGCTACGAGGGGCATGCCCTCACCGGCACCCTGAGCAGTGTCGCCTCCGGCAGGCTCGCCTACACGCTGGGGCTGGAAGGCCCGGCGATCACCGTCGACACCGCCTGCTCGTCCTCCCTGGTGGCCATGCACCTGGCGATCCAGGCGCTCCGCGCCGGCGAGTGCGAGCTGGCCGTCGCCGGTGGGGTCACGGTGATGTCCACGCCGGGCATGTTCACCGAGTTCAGCCGCCAGGGCGGGCTCGCACCCGACGGCAGGTGCAAGCCGTTCGCGGCCGCGGCGGACGGCACCGCGTGGTCGGAGGCGACCGGACTCGTCCTGCTGGAACCATTGTCGGCCGCCCGGCGCCGCGGGCACCGGGTGCTCGCCGTCGTCCGTGGCAGCGCGGTCAACCAGGACGGCGCCAGCAACGGGCTCACCGCTCCCAACGGCCCCTCGCAGGAGCGGGTCATCCGCGAGGCCCTCGCCGGCGCGGGACTGTCGCCCGCCGACGTCGACGCCGTCGAGGCGCACGGGACGGGGACCACGCTGGGTGATCCGATCGAGGCACAGGCACTGCTGGCGACCTACGGACGCGACCGCGAGGGCAGCCCGCTGCTGCTCGGCTCGTCGAAGTCGCACATCGGCCACACCCAGGCAGCCGCGGGCGTCACCGGCGTCATCGCGATGGTCCAGGCCCTCCAGCACGCGACCCTGCCGCCGACCCTGCACATCGACCGGCCGTCCCCGCACGTCGACTGGACGGCGGGCGCCGTCTCACTGCTGACCGAGGCCACCGCGTGGCCACGGACCGGTCGCCCCCGCCGGGCCGCCGTCTCCTCCTTCGGTATCAGCGGCACCAACGCCCACCTCGTGCTGGAACAGGCGCCAGAGGAGATCAGGACGTCCGAGCGTACCGACGAGCCCGGCCTCACCCCGTGGATCCTCTCGGCGAAGTCCGAGGACGCGCTGCGTGAGCAGGCCGCACGGTTGCGGGCGCGAGTGGCGGCCGATCCCGCACTCGGCGTATCCGATGTCGGGTTCACCCTGTCGGTGGCCCGCGCCGCCCTGGATCACCGCGCCGTCGTGCTCGCCACCGGCCGAGAGGAGTTCCTGGAGGCGCTGGACTCCCTCGCCGCCGGTGGAGTCACCCCGGCTGTCGTGGGCGGCACCGCCGCCAGACCGGGCGGGCTCGCCTTCATGTTCACCGGCCAGGGCAGCCAGCGTCCCGGCATGGGACGAGAACTCGCCGCGGCCTTCCCGGTGTTCGCCGACGCCCTCGGCGCCGCCGCCGCGCACCTGGACGGCCACCTCGACCTCCCGATCCTCGACGTCATGTTCGCCGAACCGGACAGCGCCGACGCCGCGCTGCTGGACACGACCGCGTACACCCAGCCCGCGCTCTTCGCCTTCGAGGTCGCCCTCCACCGGCTGGCCGAGTCCTTCGGTCTGCGCCCCGACTACCTCATCGGCCACTCCGTCGGCGAGCTCGCCGCCGCCCACGTCGCGGGTGTCCTGTCACTGTCCGACGCCGCGACCCTCGTCGCCGGCAGGGGCAGGCTCATGCAGGCGGTCGAGGCCACCGGCGCGATGGCGGCACTGCAGGGAACGGAGCAGGAGATCCGGGCGCTCCTGGCGGACCACCGCGGCGAGGTGGACATCGCGGCGGTCAACGGTCCCGACTCCGTGGTCGTCTCCGGAGACGAGGCCGTGGTGGGGGAGATCGTGTCGCGCCGGCGCGGGGAGGGCCGCAGGGCCAGGCGGCTCCAGGTCAGCCATGCCTTCCACTCGCCGCACATGGACGCGGTGCTCGACGACTTCCGGCGCATCGCGGCGAGTCTGGACCTCGCCGCGCCGCGCATTCCGGTGATCTCCAACCTCACCGGCCGCCTGGCCGCGGCCGACGAGCTACGCGACCCCGGCTACTGGGTCCGGCACATCCGGCATGCCGTCCGGTTCCGCGACGGCATCGCGACCCTACGTGACCTCGGTGTGAGCGACTACCTCGAACTCGGTCCCGACGCGGTCCTGACCGCTCTGGCCCACGACTGCCTCGCGGGAACTCCGCCACGCACCCTGGCCGCCGCGTCCCGCCCCGACCGCCCGCAAGCCCAGACGTTCGGTACGGCCTTGGCCCACCTGCACGTCCACGGCGTGAACGTCGACTGGCGGGCGGCTCTGAACGGCCGCGACGCGAAACTGGTCGACCTGCCCACCTACGCCTTCCAGCGCCGCCGGTTCTGGCTGGACACCTCCCCGGCCGTCTCCGGCACGGCCGCCGCGGGCCTGGAGACGGCCGGGCACCCGCTGCTGGACGCGGTGGCCGACCTGGCGGGCGGCGAGGGCTCGCTGCTGACCGGCCGCCTCTCGCCACGCACCCAGCCCTGGCTGGCCGACCACGTGGTCTCCGGCGGCATGCTGCTCCCCGGCACGGCGTTCGTCGAGCTGGCCCTGCACGCCGCGGACCGGCACGGGGGTCTGCGCCTCGACGAGCTGGCGCTGCAGGCACCCCTGGTGATCCCGGAGCGCGGCGAGGTCTGGGTGCAGCTGTTCACCGGCGCCGACGACGGTTCCGGCCGCCGCCCGCTCGCCGTCCACTCCAGGACCGGCCCGTCGGAGAGCTGGACCCGCCACGCCACCGGTGTCCTGACCGCCGCCACCCCCGCGCCCAGGCAGGAGGAGGCCGGCGCCTGGCCGCCGAGGGGAGCGATCCCCGTCGATCTGGAGGGCCTGTACGAGCGGCTCGCCGACCAGGGATACGAGTACGGCCCCGCCTTCCGCGGGCTGGTGGGAGCGTGGCGGCTGGGCGACGACATCCTGGCAGAGGTGCGGCTGCCGGACGAGCACCTCGCCGAGGCCGCCGGGTACGGCATGCACCCGGCCCTGCTCGACGCCGCCCTGCACGCGGTCGTCGGGATCACCCTCGTAGCCGACGAGCGGGGCATCCGCCTGCCGTTCTCGTGGAACGGGGTGTCGCTGGAGGCGTCGGGCGCGACCGTGCTGCGCGTGCGGATCACACCGACCGGCCCCGACACGGTCGGGATCACCGCCACCGACGCCACCGGCGAGCCCGTCGTCTCCGTCGAGTCCCTCACGTTCCGGCCCGTCGCCCCCGGGGGGCTCGGTACCCCCCGTACGTCGAGCCACGCGATGCCCTATCGGCTGGACTGGGTGCCCGCACCCGCCGCCCGGACGCCGATGCCGGCCCGCTGGACGGTGGTCGGAGCCGGCCTCGACATACCCGACGTGCCGATGGCCGCCGACCTGGAGGCGTCACGGGCGGCCGTTCCTGATCTCCTGCTCATCTCCGCGACCGGCGGCGGCGCGGCGCCGGACCCGGTGCTGCCGCAGGCGCTGCACACCGGCACGGTCACCACGCTGGACCTGCTGCGCGAGGCGCTGCTGGACGAGCGGTTCGCGGCCACCCGGGTGGTCGTCGTCACCCGGCGCGCCGTCGCCGTCCATCCGGGGGAGGACGTCGAGGATCTCGCGCACGCCGGGCTCTGGGGACTGGTCCGCACGGCACAGACCGAGTTCCCCGGCCGCGTCGTCCTGCTCGACCTCGACTCGCACCCCGGGTCACGAGCGGCCATCGCGGCGGCACTGGCCACGGGTGAGAGCCAGCTCGCGGTGCGCCGCGGCGAGATCCTCGTCCCCCGGCTCGCCCGGCCGGCGGCGGACGACGCCCTCGACCTTCCCGACGAGGCCTGGCGGCTGGACGCCACCGGCTCGGGCACGCTGGCAGACCTCGCGCCGCTGCCCGCTCCCGAGGCGGAGCGCCCGCTGGCAGCGGGAGAGGTCAGGGTCGCGCTCAGGGCTGCCGGACTCAACTTCCGCGACGTGCTCATCGCTCTCGGCATGTATCCCGGCGACGCCAGGATCGGCGCCGAGGGCGCGGGCGTCGTCGTGGAGACCGGGCCCGGTGTGACCGGTCTGGTGCCCGGCGACCGCGTCATGGGTCTGGTCCAGGGGACCGTCGGTCCCCTCGCGGTCACCGACCGGCGCTACCTGACGCGGATCCCCGCCGGATGGTCGTTCGCGCAGGCCGCCACCGTGCCGGTGGCCTTCCTCACCGCCTACCACGGTCTCGCCGACCTGGCGGGCATCCGCCCCGGCGAGCGGCTGCTCGTCCACGCGGCCACCGGCGGCGTCGGCATGGCCGCCGTCCAGCTCGCCCGGCACTGGGAGGTCGACGTGTACGGCACCGCCGCGCCTGCCAAGTGGGACACCCTGCGCGAACAGGGACTTGACGACGGCCACATCGCCTCCACCCGCACCCTCGACTTCGAGACCGCGTTCCCCGCCGTCGACGTCGTTCTCAACTCCCTCGCCCACGAGTTCACCGACGCGTCCCTGCGACTGCTGGCGGACGGCGGCCGGTTCGTCGAGCTGGGCAAGACCGACCAGCGCGACCCCGTCCAGGTCGCGGCGGCCCACCCGGGCGTCACCTACGAGGCGTTCGACCTGTTCGAGGTGGACCCCGGCCGGATCGCCGAGATCCTCGACGTGCTCGCCGACCTGTTCGACAGCGGCGCCATCTCGCCCCTGCCGGTCACCGCCTGGGACGCCCGGCACGCCCACCACGCCCTGCGCCATCTCAGCCAGGCACGGCACACCGGCAAGCTGGCCGTGACCCTGCCCGCTCGCCTCGACCCGGCGGGCACCGTCCTCGTCACCGGCGGCACCGGAACGCTGGGCACCCGCACCGCGCGCCATCTGGTCACCAGGCACGGGGTCCGCCACCTGCTGCTCGCCGGACGCGGCGGCCCGGACGCGCCGGGCGCCGCGCGACTGCACGCGGAACTCACCGCGCTGGGCGCAGAGGTGCGGATCGCCGCGGTCGACGTCGCCGATCGCACCGGCCTGGCCGCGCTGATCGACTCCGTACCGGCGGGACACCCGCTGACAGCCGTCGTGCACGCCGCCGGCACACTCGACGACGGGGTCCTCGGCTCGCTCACCGCCGACCAGGTAGGCGGGGTGCTCCGGCCCAAGGCCGACGCCGCCTGGTACCTGCACGAGCTGACCCGCGATCTCGACCTGTCCGCCTTCGTGTTGTTCTCCTCCGCGGCGGGCATCCTGGGCAACGCGGGCCAGGCCGGTTACGCCGCCGCGAACGCCTTCCTCGACGCCCTCGCCCACCACCGTCGCGCGCACGGCCTGCCGGCCACGTCACTCGCCTGGGGGCACTGGGCGGAGAGCAGCGGCATGACCCGCGACCTCAGCCGGGCGGACCTGGCCCGGCTGGCCCGCGCGGGCCTGCCAGCCATGCCGACCGGGTACGCGCTCGCCCTGCTCGACGCCGCGCTGGCCATGCCGGACCCGGTCGTGGTGACGGCCAGGCTGGCCCCCGAGGCGACCGGTTCCCCGCTGCTGCGAGGGCTGGCCCGGAAACGGCCCCGGCGGATCGCCGTACCGGCGGCGGGGACGGCCTCCCTCGCCGAGGAACTGGCCGGCCGGCCGGAGACCGACCGACTGCGCAGGCTCCTGGCACTCGTACGGTCCACCGCGGCCGCCGTGCTCGGCCACCCGGACCCCGACGCCATCGCCCCCGACCGGGGGTTCCTCGACGCCGAGTTCGACTCGCTCAGCAGCATCGAGCTCCGCAACCAGCTCGACAAGGTCACCGGGCTGAGACTGCCCACCACCCTCGTCTTCGACCATCCCACGCCGGTCGCGCTCGCCGCGTACCTGCGGACCCGGCTTGTCCCGGCTGAGACGCCCGAGACGCCCGGCCCGGAATCCGAGCTGGACCGAATCGAGGCGGCCCTCGCCGGCGGGGCCATCGACTCCGGCACGCGAGAGCGGGTCCTGGTCCGGCTGAACGACCTGCTGACCAGGTGGGGCGGGCCGAGACCCACTCCGGAAGACGATCTCGGGCGCATCGACGCGGCCACGAACGACGAGATCTTCGAGCTCATCGACAACGAACTTCGCCTCTCGTGAAGGGCACCCCTCCCATGGCTGATGAAGAGAAGCTCCGTACCTATCTCAACCGGGTGACCCTGCAGCTCCAGCAGACCCGGCGGCGCCTGCACGAGGTCGAGTCCGCCGGCAGGGAGCCGGTCGCGATCGTGGGAATGGCCTGCCGCTTCCCTGGCGGGGTCACCTCGCCGGAGGACCTGTGGCGGCTGGTGACCGCGGAGCAGGACGTGATCGGGCCCTTCCCCACCGACCGCGGCTGGGATCTCGACGGCCTCTACCACCCCGACCCGGACCGCAGCGGCACGTCCTACGTACGCGAGGGCGGATTCCTGTACGACGCCGCCGAGTTCGACGCGGAGTTCTTCGGGATCTCGCCGCGCGAGGCGCTGGCGGCCGATCCGCAGCAGCGGCTGCTCCTGGAGACCGCCTGGGAGGTGCTGGAGGACGTCGCCGTCGACCCACTCGCCCTGCGTGGCAGCGACACCGGCGTGTTCGTCGGCGCCATCGCCCAGGAGTACGGCCCCAGCCTTCACCACCGGCCGGCGTACAACACCGACGGCTACCTCCTCACCGGTAGCACCACCAGCGTGGCGTCGGGCCGGATCGCCTACACGTTCGGGTTCGAGGGGCCCGCGGTCACGGTCGACACGGCGTGCTCGTCCTCACTCGTCGCCCTGCATCTCGCCGCTCAGGCGCTCCGGCTCGGCGAGTGCTCCTTCGCGCTCGCCGGAGGTGCCACGGTCCTCGCCGCACCCGGGATGTTCATCGAGTTCTCCCGCCAGCGCGGGCTGTCACCCGACGCCAGGATCAAGGCGTTCGCCCGGGCGGCGGACGGCACCGCCTGGGCCGAAGGCGTCGGGCTGCTGGCACTCGAACGCCTCTCGGACGCCCGCCGCAACGGTCACCGGATCCTGGCCGTGTTACGTGGCAGCGCGGTCAACCAGGACGGTCGCAGCAGCCAGCTCACCGCTCCGAATGGTCCGTCGCAGCAGCGGGTGATCCGGCAGGCGCTGGCGGGTGCGGGGTTGTCGGTCTCTGAGGTGGACCTGGTCGAGGCGCATGGGACGGGGACCAGGCTGGGTGATCCGATCGAGGCGCATGCGTTGCTGGCGACGTATGGGCAGGGGCGGTCTGCGGGTCGGCCGTTGTGGTTGGGGTCGGTGAAGTCGAATATCGGGCATTCGCAGGCGGCGGCGGGGGTGGCCGGGGTCATCAAGGTGGTTCAGGCGATTCGTCATGGGGTGTTGCCGAAGACGTTGCATGTGGATGAGCCGTCGCCGCATGTGGACTGGTCGGCTGGGGCGGTTGAGTTGCT